>MHZD01000216.1 GCA_001828645.1 Planctomycetes bacterium RIFOXYC2_FULL_41_27
CTGTCAAAAATTAATTTATTTATATCATGTCTATCCTGTTATCTTGTCAAATCTTTTTCCTCCGGTGAACTATTACAATTTTTCTTTTTACTAACTGCCTCTTTGAATGGCAGGTGGTAAATCAGGTAGTCAATAACAATATCTGGCGTCAGTTTTTCGTCTACCTTGTGAAGCATCCCCAGAAAAAGGACACCGGTTTCACCGTCCTTTAAAGTCTTATCAATTCGATTCGCTATAAACGCATCTCGTTCTGCCAGGTAGTTAGCGCGTCCATCTGTGCCTGTTTCAGCGCCTTTTTGCGCGGCTGCATCTTTGATTAGTTGATATTCCTTTATCAATAACGCCGGGTCTTCGGTTCCCATCAGGGTTGCTCCCTCATGGATAAGTTTTAGCAATAATTGATGATTTCTGCCTCCGCTATTTGCGATATCCTGCACAATTTGTAATTCTTTTCCGCAGACTGGCAAACCATCCTGATAGACCTTGACCTGGTTATAACGAAGATTCCTTTGATTTAAACGTTCTTCAATGCCTGTCCATAGATCGTTTATTTTTTTCAGGTGTTGCTCCCACTTAGGTATACCGTACTTTTTAATATATTCTTTTTTTAATGGTTCTGCCAATGAACCCATATCAACCTCTGTGTGAATGATCGGTATATAGATAAGTCGTCGTCCCATCGTCTACGTGTTAGTGTATTGTTCCTCTATCCCCTGTTTTATAACCTCCCTGACACATTCAAGGTTAAATGGTTTGGTTATGTAGTCATACGCTCCGAGACTCATGGCTTCTTGTGCTGTCTTCAAAGTTGCATATGCCGTGATCATCACAACGGGAAGCCCTGGTTGAATGGCCTTGATCCGCTGAAGGGTCTCAATACCACTCATTTCAGGCATCATAATATCCAGCAATACAAAATCCACACCTCCATCCAGTACCTTTTCAATGGCATCTTTCCCACTGTTTACTATGTCAGTTACATAACCTTCCTCGTAAAGTGTTGCAGCAATCATTTCACACATATCAGATTCATCGTCAACGATCAGAATGACAGGTTTCTTGAATTCAATTCCCATAAAATTTCCTTAAAATTTGCTAATGAAATAAAAGGTATTTTTATGGAGGACGCGCAAGTTTTATTCCTACTTCGTTTTATATTTTTGGAATCTATCTCGGTAGGCATTCCAATTCAATAAATGAATAATCAAACACCCGTGTAACTTTACTCTAATTATCATTTTAAGTTTTAAGTTGAGAAAGAAATTCCGTTTTAGATTGATTTGAAATTCCTTTGTTACAACGACAGTGTATGGAAATATTCGTAAAAAAGTAGCTTTAACGATATAAATCTATAGCGTTAATTCTATATAGTTGTGGTATAAATTCCATATGTATGGAAATTATACCATAATTTTGATCTATTAAGGTTATATTGGATTTGTAGAAGAATTGCCAGGCGTCAATACTTCAAGGTGACACTTTAGAAGAAGTACGCAATAACGTTAAGTATTTGACTGTAAGGAGTTAGTTGGGGTGAGCGACGGGATTCGAACCCGCGACCCTTAGAGCCACAGTCTAATGCTCTAACCATCTGAGCTACGCTCACCGCACTGCATGTAAAAATTGATATGTTTCATATGGCGCGCCAGGAAGGATTTGAACCCTCGACCGCCGGATTAGAAATCCGATGCTCTATCCAAGCTGAGCTACTGGCGCTTAAACTTTAGGAAAATTATATCAATATTAGGATGAATATCAATACAATTTTAGATTATTTACGCTCGGATCAGTATAAATGTTGCCACCGACTCAATGGTCTTCCCGAGAGGGGTATTTCGTACATATTTTTGGTCTAATAGTAGTCTTTAATACCTAACCCGAACGACTCGGAAGAGTCCTTGAATGGGAATTTACGATTAGGGATTTACCTCCCCCCTTTATCCCCCTCTAGAGGGGGACAGGGGGGAGGGTAATTCGTAATTCGTAAATTTTTGCTAAACTTGTCCTCGTGAAAACGGGGAAGTGTCAAAATTTTTTTTGTAAGAAACTATAATGCCTACGTTAATGCAAAATTGTAAATTTACGAATTCATCTTTCATTTTTATAAAAAGTTTCTATACTAAAAGGGTTTACCTGTTTTTTTAATGAGGTTATTTCAGACCAGATGAGTACAAAAATAGAACTAAGCACCATGTGTTTCTATCATGGGGATACACTTGCAAAGATCAAACGGTGCAGGGATTATATTGAATCACAAGGTTTTGAATTTGGTATTCAGTTACACAATTCTGTTACAAAAGATTTATATAACAAAATCAAAGACCTTGATGTCGGGTTTTCTGTCCACGCTCCTGTATTTTCTGATTATTTCATCAATCTAGCCAACAACGATTTTAATACAGTCATTGCTGGATTTCAAAATACTGCGTCTGTCATGCAGTCGCTTCGAAGTAACGTCGCATTGTTCCATGGTTTTTTTATGACCCAGAAACCCATTAAAAACGACCCAGCCAACTACGGCAAGGTATTGCGCGATGCTATGGATAATAACTATCGGCTTAATGGCACGCGAGTAATGGACCCGAAATTCCTGGAAACGGAAGAATTTTGTAATTATCAAAATACGGTGAAAACCAACATGAAACAACTCAGGGAAATGTATCCATCCTATACACTCTGCATAGAAAATGACTTTCCCGGCATTGGGAACGGCAATCAGACACCTGCCCACCTCATATATCTCGATTGCCCAATCTGGTTAGATACAGGGCACCTGTGGGCATCTGCCATTTTAAACAAATTCGACTTTTACACGGGTATTGACACGATCTGTAAGCAATGTCGGGTAATTGGTGCGCATCTGAACACCAATCAAACTCCCCTCAATTGGAACTTTAAAAGTCCCGACGGCGACACCCATTCTCATTTCTCCAGAGAATACGACATGGATATGGACAGAGTTATCCGTATCCTTAAAAAAAATCAAATTACTCATTTCACCATTGAGGTGGTAGACGGAGACATTGAAGACGTAACCTTTCTTATTGAAACGTACCAGTCAATCATTTAATAAGCTTGACAAAATTAAATTTATTTGTATTATCTTGTAAAAATCCCCCTTAGAAAAGGGGGACAGAGGGGGTTGTAAAATAACTCAGGAAAAAACACAACCCCCAGAATCCCCCTTTATTAAGGGGGACTGCGTAGGACTAATTTATTCGCAATTATTTCTTCACAGTGGAGCAAGAATCCCTCAGATCTTGAATTGGCAAATTGAAACCGATTTATAGAATCCTCAGTGCGTCGGGCATTGCTATTTTTACGTTTTTAGTAATCATGGGCCCGTTGACATATAAAGCCCTTGCCCCTGCCATAAAGAACATGGCTATGAACCACTTGATTTCCGTCCGCGAAATCAAAAAGATGCAAATCCAGAACTTTTTCCACGAGAGATACGGGGATATTAACGTACTCTCGAAAAATCCACTGGTTGTCCAAAGTTTGCCACGTTTTTCGAATGCCTTCAAGGCAGGTGGTTTTGATGACTCTGCCTATAAACAGGTAGACACCTATTACGGCCCACTGCTCGAACACTTTCTCAGACAATATGGTTATAACAACATGTTCATGGTAGACACGGACGGAAATGTATGTTTCGGTGTTAAAAAGGATGAATATATTGGAACGAATCTGAGGACCGGGAAATACAGTTCATTCAGTATCGGTGAAGTATTTAAGGAAGGGTTAAACAACACTAAATTCTCTGATTTAACGTGGTGTGAAGAGGCAAAAGACTTTATCTTCATGGCAGCGTCCCCAGTATATGACCTAACCAACAAACTCTTGGGCACTGTTATTGTCGAAATGCCTTATTCCAGCATCGACATTATTTTAGCGCAAAGAGACGGACTGGGTGACACCGGTGAGATTTATATTGTGGGTGATGACCACTTTATGCGTTCGAAATCAAGATTTATCACCCAAAATACTATTTTAAAACTCGAAATCAATACAGACGCAGTGAACGATGCACTTCGTGGAAACACCGACGTAAGGGTTGTAAAAGACTATCGTATTATCCCTGTGATCAGCGCATATACACCCCTCGAAAATTTACGGGACGTTACATGGGTACTTCTGGTGGAAATGGACGGCAAAGAGGCCTTGTATCCTGTCCTTGTCCTTAAAACAAACCTGATTATCATTGGCGCCGTAATTAGCGTCATTACGGCTGTATATCTTTATTTTACACTCTGGAGAAGACGTTCAATAAATAATCCTTTAGCATCTTCGTAGGATATAGGCAAATGGGATATTCCCGGAATCTCACAACTTCATTATAAGCAAGTTTGTCACGGATAGTATTTATTTCCTTCCGTTTCTTTTTCAGTTCGGGATTTATCTGCGTCAGCATTAGTTTATTCAATTCTTTGATCCGACGAAAATACCGCCTTTTCTCATCGGCGTTACTTACGCCCATTATCTTTAACAATCTTTGTTTTTCTTTAACTCTGTTCATAAACGCTGGCTCACTTTGAGTTTCTTTTGAAGCATATCGCTCCGGATTATAACACATATCACTATCAGTCCGCTGTAACTCCTGTAATACTTTGATATCCAAACCATAGTCGTCCAAAGGTAAAAATAAAGTCGCAGAAATCGTGACGAAGCCAGGAGGGTCTATGCCAAAGAACTCTTTTATAATTTCGTCAGTAATGGTGTCGTATTTTGCCCCCCCAATTCCATGAATAAAGACATCTGAAAAGAACATCCGGGAAAACATTGTCATTGTAATCGCACGTGGACGTATCTTAATACCGGTCTCCATCAACACCTTTAACCTCGATAGATTTTCCATTGCACCTTCATTTTTCTTTAGAATAACTAAAATATCCGCACCATCTGTAATTTTTATATCCTCCCCTTCATTCACCCTGTAACACTTAGCCCTTTGTCCTCCTGCCTTCCATACCCAAAAAGGTATTTCTATTAAATTCCCCATAATCTTCAAATCCGGTAGTGGATTGGCCTTTGAACGAATTTTATGAATGCCCCGGTATTCAGCCAATATCTCGTTATAGATTTTGGCAAATCGTTCTGACTCATATAGAATGTGCAATAAAAAATGGTAGAATCCATCCGTATCACACATCCAGGAAACGGGCACTTCGAGATTTTCAATGCCAAAATCTTCCTCCAATGACCTTCTGGCAGCAGTTAATAAACCCACCATATCACTACAACCTTGTTGATAGCACTCCCCTATGCGATTGATGAATTGTCCAAACATGACCTGCATATCTTCTATGGTTGTTTTTATATCTTCACGAAGGATGTTTTTACTCAGCAGGTCAATAACCTCCTCTTTGAACTGGAGTATCGGTTCAAAATCATCAAACACAATCTCTTCACATGCCACATGGTCTTTATTCTTTACGAATGCCACCTTCCCAACAGACGCTGATATTTTTGACAAAATCGGCACGTACATAAGACCCATATTACAGGCATCATTGTCTACAATCATATTCACACTGATACCACCCAATTTTTTAACTAAATAGTGTGCCAGGTGATTCTTGATCCATATCCCAGGATGATACAAAATAGGCTCATGACCCGTCTGTATTATTGGAATTTTTTTAATTGTCTCATAATCTAATGTCAATTCATTTACGCATAATTTGTCTTGTGCTACCTGCAATGGCGTATCTTTTTTCATGTTATTCCGGTCATATAGGTATGGGCCAGATGGATCTTTTCGAAGTAAGGATTTAATTCCGCTTGTATAATACACAGCCTTGCGTAGTATTTCCATGCGGGTTTTATCCCGTAATATCTGAAAAGGGACGCCGTTAATTTCAAATTTATAGCCAGATATTTTACGTCTATTTTCCAGCGCCAATTCCGGGATATGCTCTATTGCTGGCTCTAGAAATACCTCCCTATTGTTTTTTGGTATCTCGTAACTAATATTTTTCATTGCCATTTTAAATTAATTCTGATTAAGTATGTTTAATTGGATTTGTCCGTCACCAAGACACGAAGACACCAAATAAGTCAGATTATTTTCTCCTTGTCTTTGCGCCTCAGTGGCGAATAATACAGGCTAAAAAGGAATAGTAAAAATTATATCAAGGATAACGAAATGATTGAAGAGAATAAGGAAATAGTTTTAATCCTCGATTTCGGATCTCAATACGCCCAACTTATTGCACGACGAGTAAGGGAGAATAACGTCTTCAGCGAGATCGTGTCACATAAGATTACTGCTGAACAGATACAACAGACTAACCCTAAAGGAATTATCCTCAGCGGCGGTCCTGCAAGCGTGTACGTTAAAAATGCCCCGCGGTGCGATGAAGATATTATCAAACTGGGGATACCCATTTTAGGCATCTGCTATGGTATGCAACTGGGATGTCAGATGCTGCAAGCTACCGTAAAACCCACTGCTACACGGGAATACGGAAGGACGGCATGTACTGTCAACAACACCAGCAAATTATTCAAATCACTCACCAAAGACACAACAGTATGGATGAGTCACGGCGACCAGGTGGTTGAATTGCCGGCGGAATTCGAATCACTTGCACTTACCAAAAATTGCCCTTTTGCAGCCGTAAAGCACAAAACAAAGGCATTCTACGGTGTACAGTTTCACCCCGAAGTTACCCATACCCCACAGGGAAGTCAGATCATTCGAAACTTTCTCTATGAAATTTGTGGATGCACGGGTGACTGGAAGATGCATTCCTACATAGAAAATTCTGTAGCCGACATCCGTAAACAAGTCAAAGATGGACGTGTGGTGTGCGGACTATCGGGTGGGGTTGATTCTGCTGTCACTGCAGCGCTCATCCATAAAGCCATTGGAAATCATCTGTCCTGTATTTTCGTCGATAACGGTCTTTTGAGAAATTACGAGGCAGACGAAGTTATTAAAACATTTAAAGAGAATTTTACGGTAGACCTCCATGCTATTGACGCACGAGATAGATTTCTCACTAAATTAAAAGGCGTAACCGACCCCGAACAAAAACGCAAGATCATTGGACATGAATTCATTGAGATTTTCAAGGAAGAGGCAAAGAAAATATCTCAGGCAAGGTTCCTGGCACAGGGAACGCTCTATCCTGATGTCATCGAAAGTATCCCTGCACACGGAGGTCCGACGGTAACCATTAAAAGCCATCACAATGTGGGCGGCCTTCCGGCAGAGTTAGGATTTGAACTGGTAGAACCCCTTCGATTCTTATTTAAAGACGAGGTACGCAAGATAGGTGAGGAACTTGGATTGCCAGAAGAATTAGTCTGGCGTCACCCTTTCCCAGGACCAGGGCTGGCCATTCGGATTATCGGTGAAGTGACGAAACCACGCCTGGAAATCCTTCGTAATGCCGACAGGATTGTCATCGAAGAAACACGCCAGACAGGGATCTACCGCTCAATTGCTCAATGTTTCGCCGTACTACTTCCCATGAGCACCGTGGGGGTAATGGGAGACGAAAGAAGTTACGAAAACGTCATAGCCATACGTGCTGTAGAAACAACCGATTTTATGACTGCCGACTGGTGCCACATCCCTCACGAAATACTGGGGATTATTTCCAATCGAATTATCAACGAGGTTAAGGGCATCAATCGCGTAGTGTATGACATCAGCACCAAACCTCCCAGCACGATTGAGTGGGAATAAAAGAACAAACACTCGTTCAGGCAGAATTATAAATTTGTTTTACATTTGATAAAAATACTTGACATATTTATTCAAATGAGATATTCTGCCTGCGATTTTATCTTAAAAAAATCGCATGAGTGGAAAAATAAAAGGCACAGGAGATGCCTATTTTACTCTTTTTCAAAAACCATAACATTAAGCTATACGGGCAAGTTTAAAGGGAAAAGAACGACAGTAAAGGTTGTGATCTAAAACGCCTCGATTTTTCTTCGTAAAACTGACCGGATATGGTATCAATCCTATCTTCCGGCGTATCAGTATCAACTACCTTAATAACCTCTGGACTGACACCTGATAGCATCGTTACCATTACGCAAGGAACATCAATATCACGAAAATAAAATTATTCAATTTGGTCTTGACATTAGTGCAGTTGAATATATAATTTCAACGAAATTTGTAAAATTCTTTGCTTGGTTTGTTATTTTGTTTTGTAAAGTTTTTGAGGAGATGTTTTGCAATGATTTTAGATGTTAATTATTCCACCAGTAATCAGCGAAAGAGAATCGAACGGTTGGCTTTTATTAAGGAAAGATATAAAATATTGGTACTCGAACCCAGGAGAGAGATCGAATTTGAGATTGAAAGGGCATTAGACGACGAAGACGGTGAACTGGATAATTTATAATTATTGATTGAATATACTGCCAAACTTATTCCCCGATGTTCCTTTCCAAGAAACCACAAGATTAACATTTTACTGTTGCAGTTACTACGGTTACGAAAACAAAAAAACACCATAATTGACCTATCGCTCAGAAGCATTATGACAATTGTGGTATTTTAGGGGTTTACCCTTACAAGGCGATATTCGTTAGCCACGGTATTTCAAAGTACCTTCAATAACAATATCGTTTGAAAATCTTTTTATTTCAACTTCATCTATTTCTGCAGCTTCGCTTATTTTATTGATACCTGTCCCAAGCACAGGTGATTTCGCACCCTCACCCCCTATAATAATTGGCGCAATAAAAATCATAGCCTTGTCCGCCAGATGACCCTCAATTACCGAGGTAATAACCCTGCTCCCCCCTTCCACGAGAATATTTGTCAATTTCATTTCACCGAGTTGCTGAAAGAGTTCATTCAAATCCACATATCCGTTTATATCATTTGTTCGAACAATCTTACATCCCAGTTGTTCAAGTTTCTCGACACGATTCGGTTGCGCATTTTTGTTTACCGCAATAATTATTTCACCTTCGTTAATCGTACTTAAAAGGCGTGAATGTATAGGAAGTAAGGCATTGCTATCCACGACAATTCTCTTCGGATTTCGCCATCCTTCAATCCTGCAGGTAAGTAACGGATCATCCCGCGCTACGGTATTGATCCCCACCAAAATACCATCCATCTGTCCACGAATCTTATGCGCGTATTTCCTTGATTCATCAGACGTGATCCACCTGGATTCCCCTGTGTGTGTGGCAATCTTACCGTCAATTGACATCGCCCATTTCACTGTTACATACGGCAATCCTTTTTGCATCAATTTAAAAAAAGGGGCGTTGTGTCTTTTGGCCTGCATTTCCATTACACCCACCACAACTTCGACCCCTCCCCCTTTCAGTTTTTGTATTCCTTTCCCAGAAGTAATGTGATTCGGATCAATAATTGCCGCTACTACCTTCTTGATACCTGCCTTAATAATTGCATCAACACAAGGCGCCGTCTTGCCATAGTGCGCACAGGGTTCCATAGATACATAGAGTGTGGCTCCTCTGCAGTTTGTACCACCTTCATGTATTGCATAAATCTCGGCGTGCGCCCCTCCAAATACCTGGTGATAGCCTTTCCCAACAATTTCACCGTCTTTTACAAGCACAGCGCCCACCATGGGATTGGGTTCTACCTTTCCCCGCCCTTTTTCAGCCAGTTCCAGGGCAAGTGCCATATATTTTTCATCAGCATCTGGTGTAGCCATAGGTAAATATTAATTAACCACAAAGTCACAAAGAAGAAGTTATTATTACCCAATATAAACCTCTGTGTCCTTTGTGCCTGTGCGGTAAAAATTCATCTTCGTAACGCTTCTAATCTTTGAAAATAATCCGGGAATGTCTTGGATACACATTCAGGGTGTTTTATCGTAATCCCATTTGCACGCAATCCAATTAACGCAAAACTCATGGCCATACGATGGTCATCATAGGTTTCTATCTCAGCCGGCTTCGGTATGGATGGTTCGATTTCAAAGCCATCCTCATATTCCACCGCCGAAATACCCATTCGGCGCAGCTCATTTACCACCGCGGCGATGCGGTCTGTCTCCTTTATGCGCATATTTTTTACATTTCGGACCCGTGTCTTACCACGGGCGAATACTGCTACAGATGCCAATGTCAGCGCCACATCCGGCATATCACCCATATCTACATCAACCCCATGCAGCGAATCCCCCTGTACTTCAATCCAGTTGGCACTTGCATTAACTCGGCAACCCATACTTTTCAAAACGTCTACAAAATGGATATCCCCCTGCAGAGAATTACGTCCAATACCCATAACCCTAACCTTTCCGCCCGTGATGGCAGCAGCAGCAAAGAAATATGATGCAGCAGATGCATCTCCCTCAACCTCGTAATGTTTCGCCTTATACCTTTGCCCGGATTTTACGAAGAATGTCTCATAGTCTTTGTTTTTTACATCCACGCCAAACTGACGCATCAACATTATCGTCATATCCACATAACGCTTTGATACTAGTTTGCCCTTTACTTCTATGGATACATCATTTTTTGCATATGGGGCAGTCATGAGCAGGGCGCTAAAATACTGGCTGCTCAAATCCCCCTTCACAACAACCGATCCACCTTGCAATCCTACCCCTCGGATTAAAACAGGCGGGCAACCATTATTAAATTTAGAAACGACATCAGCCCCAAGCTGTTTTAAACCGTCTAGTAAATCCTGTAAAGGTCTTTGCCTCATACGCTCAATACCGTCAATTTCATAAACCCCATTACCCAGAGTTAACATAGCCGTTAAAAACCTCATGGCAGTTCCTGCATTCCCGATAAACAGATTCGCCTGTTTTGCTGGAATAATTCCGCCTTTTCCCTGTATGATGAACCGGTTCGTACTGCGATCTTCTTTGATGGATATTCCTAACGCATTTAAGCTGGTTGCCATATAATTAGTATCATCGCTAAAAAGTGCATTGGTAATCGTGGACTCTCCATCAGCTAATGCTGCGGTGATAAGCGCACGGTTTGTATAACTCTTCGAACCAGGTACATTCACTACTGCATCAATTTTTCCCGCTACAGGTTTTATCTCTATCACTTTATCGTTACCCTAATAAGAATTTTTAATGTATAGGAATTTCAAAGTTCGCAGCATAGCATACCAGACAACCCCCTCTATCCCCCTTTTCTAAGGGGGACTTGAAGAATTCCCCCTTAATAAAGGGGGCAAGGGGGTTGTTTGTGCTGGACATTTACTGTATATCAAAAAAAGTTGCTACCGAAGGCAGCCTAATTTAAGACCCTTTTCTTTTTTCTTTTTCTGTGCCTGCCATTCTTTATCACTCACAGCACTCAGACCCGCATGGCTTCCACTCATCACCGTTCTGTATTAACCCTGAAAATTATTATAAATAGTATTCAATACTATTTCGAGAATAATACCGAACACCTGAGAAATTTAAAACTAACATATTTTAGTTTACCTAAATCTATTCCACAACAGATAAAATTTGTTGTTTTTTAAATCACAATGATTTATTATTTGTCGTTGTTTCCTTAAAAACTCTGTACTGCAGTAAAAGGTTCTAAAATGAACTATAAACCATACGCAATCTCATGGAACACGACCTATCGGTGCAACCTCCGTTGCAGCCATTGCTATCTTGATGCAAATGCTTTAACCAAACAATCTGCCAACGAACTTAACACACAAGAGGGATTTCGGCTCATAGACCAAATGGCAGTGCTTAATCCAAACCTGTTATTGATACTTACTGGTGGAGAACCTTTATTAAGAAAAGACATTTACGACCTATCCTCCTATGCCTCACAGAAAGGAATGATGGTAGTCCTGGGAACCAATGGGAATATGATCGACGATGATATTGCCAAGACACTCAAAGAATGCGGGGTAACGGGGATTGGTATCAGCCTTGATTCGATCATACCTGGAAGACATGACACATTCAGGGGAATATCAGGCGCCTGGGATGACACCCTTAATGGAATTGAGGCATGCCGGAGACAGGGTGTCGAGTTTCAAATACAGACCACAGTCACCAAGGATAATTTTAGTGAAATCCCTAATATTATTGATTTTTCGTACAACCTCGGCGCTAAGGTCTTTAACCTGTTTTTTCTTGTGTGTACTGGGAAGGGTCAAGACCTGACGGACATTACGCCACAACAATACGACCAGGCATTGCACCAACTTTTTGAAATACAAAATAAATATCGTGGAAAGATGCTGGTGGGCGCAAAATGCGCTCCTCACTATCGGAGGATTGTATATGAGCACGACAGCGCTTCTTCGCTTGTCAGGGCTTATGCGGGCGGCTGCCCGGCTGGCACACACTATTGCAGGATTACTCCCGAAGGCAACGTCACTCCCTGTCCTTATATGCCCAATATTTCGGGAAATGTAAGAGAAAAGAGTCTCGTAGAAATCTGGAAAGATACCGCCGATTTCCAAACCTTGCGGGATGCCAGCCTCAATGGCAGGTGCGGCGTATGTGAATTTATGGATATTTGCAAGGGATGCCGCGCACGTGCGCTGGCCACTACGGGGAACCAGATGGACGAGGATGGATGGTGTAATTACGTCCCTGGTAAATACGGTAACAAGGTCATCCGGTTGTCCGCATCGGAAACATTTGGAACGGAAGAGAATTTCACCATGAACTGGAGTCCTGATGCAAAAAGCATCCTCAAACAAATCCCTTCTTTTGGCCGAGGGATGGTTATCAAAAATGTAGAACATTTTGCTACAATAAATGATTATCAGGAAATAACATTAGAAACAATGAAGGCTGCACGTGAAGAAATGATGGCAAATAAGAAGACGGCATTCCCCAAATCTATGAATGAAGACGAAGATACACATCGAATCGAGAGTAACGACCAATTACAGCAATATGATGAAATCCCATGGACAGATGAAGCCAGGAAACGCGTGGAATGCGCCCCTGACTTTGTTCGGCCAGGCATATACAAACTTATGCAGAAAAAGGCGCGCCTGCACGGTTATAAGGAAATCACCTCCAGTTTTCTCTCTGAAATAAGGGATGAGTCTATGAAGTTTGCTTCTAAACGTATCAAAAATATTGGATTTGACGAACTCCGAATGGATGCATGGGACAAGGCCAAAGAAAAGCTAAAAAGTGTACATAAAAAAGAAGTCATTGATCAAATTAAAACGTTTCTTGGTGAACGCACCGCTAGAAACGAGGGCATCATTACGAAATTCCAGGCATATTTGAAGGCAACCCGTGAGTCGGTAAAAACAGAAATACCCTCATCACCGAGATGGACAGAGGAGGCAAGACAACGTCTGGAAAAGGCGCCAATATTTGTTAGAGATAGAGCCAAAAAAGCAATTGAGTCATATGCCACGAAAGAGGGTGTTGCAGAAATTACTGGCGAACTGATTGATCAATACATGAAAAACATACCTTCTTTTGTCAGAAATAAATCCTAATAGAAACAATTCGTGGAATCTGTTATTTTATAGAATGAATACTGTCATAAAACAGATCCTGCAAAAATATTTAATCCAAAAAAATATCTTCCTTCAAATAATAAGGAATTTTCATATTCCTTCTTACAAGTCTATCAGAACGAAGATTATCATCTCTTCAATCCTGCTTTCTGTATTTCCTATTTTTATCATGAGGATATTCGTTTATCCCACTGAAAAAAAGGCTTTACAGGACGCACTGATACAAGACCTTGAAGGTGTAGGTCACAAGCAGACGGAACTCATTGTGCGATGGATCGAAGAGAGAAAGGCGGATGCCAGGATTGTCGCCGAAAACCCTAATGTACCTGGTGTCATCTATAAATCCGAGGGAAGTGAAAATTTTTATAGGTTGCTGCATCACTTAAATACCCTCATAGAGGTTTATGGCTATAAAGAAATCTTCATTTGCGACCGTCATGGGGATTTAAAGGTTACAACTTCGACCGGAAAGGTAATTACCAATGTGGCAGGGTTTGAATTCTTCCAACAGGCCGTCAGCGGTAGTACCTTTGTATCGGATATTTCACCTTCTGTGATTCCATTGGAAAATGAATACGGGAAACTCGAACTGGGTATGCCAACCCTCTATATTTCCACGCCTGTTATCTACGAGCACAAGGTTATCGGTATGGTATGTCTGAGGATGGATGTAATGGAAATCAGCAAACTCATGAGGAGCGTCCTCCTGGGAGAAACGGGTGAAACATATTTAATCAATAAAAACGGATTTATGATTTCCGAATCCAAGTTTTTAAAAGACCTCAAAGATTTTGGGATCGTCCAGCAAAGAACAACTCTCGAACTCAGAGTAACGGATCCTGCAACGGGAAAATTTACAAGAAGCGTTGAGTCGTGCCTGAAAGGAAATAGTGGATACGATGGAGATGGATACATAGATTATCGAGGCAGTCAGGTACTGGGTTTCTGGCAATGGATCCCAGAACTTAACTGGGGTGTTATTGCAGAAATTGATGTGGCTGAAGGTTATGGACCAGTGAAAAAACTTCATACAATCGTCTCTTCAATTATGTTAATAGTGACACTCGCAGTCATCTCGTCTGCTTTTTTCTTTGGGAAAAAAATGGCAGATCCTATCGTATATCTTACGGAGATAACAAAAAGTATCTCTGAAGGAGATTACAGTAAACGTATAAAAATCACCTCCCACGACGAGATCGGAGAACTTTCCAATTCCTTCAACAAAATGGCGAGTTTCCTGGAGGAAAAAACGCAAATACTCAAGGACTACACAACCAATCTGGAAAAAACTGTGGAGGAAAGGACAAAAGACCTTGTTCGTATTAATCAGGAACTGGAAATACAAAGCAGCAATTTAGAAAAAGCTTATAAAGAATTATTGACCCTTGATCAGATGAAGGACAAAATGATACGAGATGTATCCCACGAACTTAAATCGCCCGTTGCGCAGGTGCAAATGGCAATTGACCTCTGGTCCAAGGAGTTAAAAAAAGAGCATATAGACCGCTCAAAAGAAGAAAAATACAGCAAGATTATTAACGATAGTTTGCAAAGATTACGAAAGACTATAGGAAGTATCCTGGACCTCTCTGTTTTGGAATCAGGCAGAATGGTGTTTAGGAAGGAACCCATCCAAATGGATGCGCTCGTTTTACAGACAGTCACAGCAATGAGACTTTTAGCTGAAAAAAAGGGATTGGCTTTGATACATCATGTGAATCAAGGATTGCCATCAGTGATCGGTGATAAGGAAGAAATTCAGCGTGTAATTACCAACCTCATAGATAATGCCATAAAATATACTGAAAAAGGAGAAATACACATTTTCCTGGAACAAAGGGATGCCTGCATAGAATTCACCATAAAAGATACAGGGGTTGGTATCGGTTTGCGCAAAGAACACTTCGGAAAAGTATTCGAAAGATTCTTCCAGGAGCGTCCAAGAGTGGATGGCGCCGGCGTAGGACTTGCGATATGCAAAAATATCATTGAAGTTCACAAAGGACATTTATGGGGGGAAAGCGAGGGACACGGGAAAGGCTCCACATTTAAATTCACATTACCAATTGCTCAAGAAGACGCTTCGTAAACTATAAAACAAAAAAGGAGTCTATACTTTGAGTAAAAAAATACTCATCATAGAAGACGAAGACGAGTTTTTCTTTTTTTATACGCTGATGCTCGAAGGTACAGATTATAGCGTCAATCGCGCCCTCGATGGGAAACAGGCATTTGAGAAAATAAAGGAAGACAAACCCGACCTCATCATTCTGGACTTGTTACTCGACGAAATGACAGGTGATGCCTTTCTTAAACAACTGAAATCAGATCCGTCGTATGCCAGCATTCCCATCATTATTGCAAGCAGTTTTTCACCACATTCGTATAAAACGATATTTGAAACAGACCCCACTTTGATCTTCTTAGAAAAACCGTTTACCCAGGAAAAGTTACTTGCCTCAATCAAAACCAGGTTAGAATAGCCCATGAAACGTTCTCTATCAATAACAGGATTTTTCATCATATCCCTGATAATCCTTGCAGGCTGCCATTCCGCGCAGTACACAGAATTTATTAATAAAAAAGTCCCAAATCAACTGGAAACCTCATTGATAAACGATATCCAGGACGGATGGCTTGACATGCCATATGAACAAGCCTGCCTTATTGCATCTGGTGTAAACAGTGATAAAAAGATGAAATCGTATCTGACAAAGATCGATGCCCTCATCTCTCGAATCAACCGGGAAACGGGTATCAATAACACAATTGATCCATTAACTAAGGCGCAGTTAATATTCGACTGGTTACAAAGAAACGCTAATGAAGGAACATACAATGATTGTTATGATATCAGAGATACGCTCAATCTCAAGGTAGGAAACTGCCTTTCGTATGCAATTCGATTCACCGTTATTTGCAACCGCTTTGGCATAGACATAAAAAATATCTTTATTCCCGGTCATATTTACAATATGCTTTTAGTTGAAAAACAAGAACACTACTTTGAACATACCCATAGCGATGGCATCGTAAAAAATGCAGACAGTGACCATCCCCAAAAGAAGATTATGAACGACCTGGAACTTATTGCAGAGATATTTTTATATAAAGCACGCAATGCAAATAATGAGATGAAGCATGAAAAATCAATCAAATACTGTCAACAGGCATTGACGTGTAATCCTTATGATAACCGCCCTGTTATCTTGCTCCTGGATAATTACATTGCAAAGAAGCGCTACGAAGAGGCATTTCGATACCTGAATGATTATATTTCCCATCATCCCGATGACAAAAAAACCTTTAAAAATACCTAT
>MHZD01000217.1 GCA_001828645.1 Planctomycetes bacterium RIFOXYC2_FULL_41_27
AGGTTGTGGGCTTTAGCCAGGGCAAGATGTTTACGGAAAATACGCTGCTGGTCTTCATGAGGACTGCGATTACGATAGTAGTCAAGCCCCGTTTCACCGATCGCGACGACCTTCGACTCCCTAACCAGAGATTCAAGGGTCTTCCAGTCTTGTTCGGTAACTTTTGTGGCATCGTGGGGATGGATTCCAATGCTGGCATATACGTTATTAAATTGATGAGCTAACGTAACGCTTTTTTTACTTGCGGAAAGATTTGTACCCACATTTATAATACAACCCACATCCGCCTCTTTAGCGCGAATCAAGACGGAGTCAAGATCGGATTTATAATCCGGGAAATCCAGATGGGCATGGGTATCAATTATCATATTTCTGCTTTATATCCTCGAAGGAATTGAATCATTTTTTGTAAAGGCATTTTTAAAAAGTGTTATCGCAGGATATTTTTTCATCGGCGTGTGGAAGACAGAAACCACATCAAATCGGAAATCTACGCCTTCTATCTTCTTTTCTGCAACATAATGCAAGGCAACCTTTACAATTTGCCTCTTTTTGGCTTCTGTAACAGAGAGTTCCGGTGGGCCGTATGTATCAGAATGCCGCGTCTTAACCTCTACAAATACGATGGTGCCGTGATCGTAACAAACAATATCTATTTCACCAAGTTTGCATCGGTAATTTCGCTGTAAAATTTTATATCCGCTCTTTTTCAGAAATTTTATGGCACATTGTTCTCCCCTGGTACCTACATCTCTTTTATAAGATGGTTCCTTAATCTTGCGTTTGAACAAATCTAGTATTGAAGTAACATACTTAACACAAAATAATTGCAAGTTTCTTATCCAAAAAGGGAAGGATAATTTTGTTGTAACTCGCTATGCAATAATTCTTAGGTATCAACAATAAATAATCTGAACAAGTTTGTTGTCCGACACTTTGAAGATAAGGCACTGTCAGGGCTAAAGCCCAATTCAGATAAGACCGTCACTAACCCCAGCCTTAAGGCTG
>MHZD01000218.1 GCA_001828645.1 Planctomycetes bacterium RIFOXYC2_FULL_41_27
TGGGATGAAGAGAGATGCAAGAAGCGATTAGAAATAGCAGAAAAGAACATAGAACGAATAATGGAAGAGGCGGAACAAATAGACAAAGAAGAAGACAGTACCGGATCATTAGTAAAGTTGAATGAAGCGCTTCAGGATCAGAAGAAAATGCGGGCAAAAGTACAGGAAATAGTAAAGACGCTGAAGGAGACAGGAAAAGAGAAGATAAACACAACGGATAAAGATAGCGTAAATGGTAAAAGCCGGCAGGGAAGCCATGCGATAATGAATTGCGAAGTAACCACCGATGTGAAGCACGGATTAATAGTAAATGGAGAAGCGGTAAGTCAAAACAACGATCTGAATCAACTTTCACCGCAGGTGGAACAGTGTACAGAAACCTTAGGGAAACCTCCGGCACAGGTAGTAAGCGATTCGGGGTATTTCAGTCTTAAAGATATAGAGAAAGTGGCGGAAGGTGTGAAGGTAATAATGCCGGGCAGAAAGCAGGCACAAAAAGAGAACAAGAAAACGCCGGTAGAGCCGTTTGGTAAGGAAGAGTTTAGCTACGATAAAAAAAGGGATGTATATATTTGTCCTGAAGGAAAGATACTGAAGAATAAAGGAATTGCATTTGGTTCTAAGGGGAAAATAAGTTACAAGGCCGGAGGTAAAGAGTGCCGTGAGTGCAAGCATTTTGGGGTATGCACTACCAGCAAAAATGGGAGATGGGTCGTGCGAATGGTGGAACAAGAAGGACTGAAAGAGCGGCTTGAAGAAATATACCACGAGGAAGAAAGCCAGAAACTTTATAAATTACGCAAAGAAAAGGCAGAGTTACCATTTGGCCATATGAAACGGAATTTAGGAGCCGGTCAATTTTTGTTGCGAGGCAAGGAAGGGGTTAATGCAGAGCTATCAATCCTGTTAACCTGTTTTAACGTAGCGAGAATGATAACCATAATAGGGATACCAACGTTGATTGCAAAGCTGAATAGCATGTAATACCAAGGGATGGGTATTGA
>MHZD01000219.1 GCA_001828645.1 Planctomycetes bacterium RIFOXYC2_FULL_41_27
GTTCCTTTCCCACTCGTTACCGAGGTGCCCATAAACATCATATTTTCTCTGTCCCCAATAGGTAACGAGGGATTTTCAAGTGGTTCTGTGGATTTCCCCACAGGCGTTGATTCGCCCGTGAGGGATGCCTCTTGTGTCCTTAGACTAAAAGAAGAACACAATCTGCCATCGGCGGGGACATAATCCCCAGCCTCCAATAAGACAATATCCCCAGGCACAATATCTCGAGATGGTATGGAATGCATTTCACCGTCCCGCATTACCTTTGAAAAAGGAGCTGACATTTTTTGTAATGCAGCAAGGGATTTCTCTGCGCGGTATTCCTGGATAAATCCAATAATGGCATTGATTATAACGATGGCAATAATGGCCAGTGCATCAATCCATTCCCCCATAAACCCGGAAACTATAGCGGCAGCAATCAATACCCATACGATAAAGTCATTGAATTGACCCAAAAAGAGCATTATGGGCGATACACCTTCTTTTTCTTCTAATTGATTGTGTCCGTATTTTTTTAATCTGTCCTCTACCTCGGTAAGGTTGAGCCCAGTGTTAACGTTTGTAACGAGATTTCCTATTACCTCGTCAACCTGCATTGTATGCCAGGGTATATCAGTTATTTTGTTTGTCATTGTATTGTCTTCAAAATATCTTTGTTGTGAGTTTTTAAAAATGAAACAAGACCGATTTACGAATTACGATTTATAATTATAATCTCAAATTGTAAATCTAAAATCAAAAATTCTTTTCTTCTTTTCTTTATGGTTAAGTCATTCTGATAACGGCTATATTACGTCATGTTATCAGTCAGAGACATTACAACACAAACCTTGTCTATGGGATTGACAATAAATAATCTGAACTTGTGGAGACGACCCGACGGGTCGTCTGTACTTGTCCGACACTTTGAAGACCAGGCACTTCGACAGTCTCAGTACAGTACAAGCGCTGTCAGGGCTAAAGCCCAATTCAGACTTCGTCGTGAGCTCAGTCGAACGATAAGACCGTCACTAACCCCAGCCTTAAGGCTGGGGTTAGTGGGTACACGTCCTACCGGGGCTTTAGCCTTGATAGCACAGCAACATGAAGTTGTTCATGTTATTTATTGTCAATCCCTATGGCTCATACACGGGTGGTGTTCAAGCGATTCGTATAAATGGGCGCATTGCTGGTTGTCTCTGTACAAATTATTTAAACACAACCCAAGCGGCATTTTCGAGACGTTATATTTACTATGGGGTATCAGGGCGCATGATTCTATGTATCCCTCCGGGTTAATATGGATAAATCCCTTTCCCGCCTCCCTGCAATTGTCCATAAGTTCTTCATCTCCGGGGAAATGTATTAAATAAGTATTTGACCTTTCCCTCAATTTTAAAAACCATTGCCTAAATGAATCTCTTTGAGCAGATGATAAACATAACCTCAAATTGGGTGTTCTTCCTGTTGGTATATATTCTATGAAACACCCTAGCCGACCGCCGTAAGGATACTTTTCCTCAAAAACCTCTTCCTTTTGAAGTTGTTCGACATTCTCCGAGGTAACCGTAATAGAAAACCCGTAAAGTATTTTATTGCTCTCAAGGTTATCGAAGGCATTCATAATACGATTGTATGTGCCTGTACCCCGCCTTTTGTCAGTATCTTCTAAACCACCTTCAAGA
>MHZD01000220.1:0-2297 GCA_001828645.1 Planctomycetes bacterium RIFOXYC2_FULL_41_27
ATTTCTTTTATCTGAAAGAAAAGGGATTTCGGATGGATAAGGTAGATTTCAATAAAGGATGGCTGGGAATCTTTATGGAAAACGCTGAAGGAAAGGGCATTTTGGTAAAAGAGATTACCACGGGATCGCCTGCCGATGAAGCTGGTTTGAAGATAGGCGATATTATTACGAAGATTAATAATGAAACTACCATAGATAAGGACGGCCTTAATTTGATCCGATTTAAGAAGACAATAGAAACATTAGGGACAGGCGGCGTGCCTGAATTAACAATTTCCAGAGATGGCACAGAAACCGTATGCAAACCCAAATTAATTGCAAAACTTCTTAAAAATATCCACGCACCCGCCCCATCATTACCATGGTTGAAAGAAAAAACCATGACAGATTCGCCACAAAAACCCGAACGATCTTTCATCAATTTTGCTATTCGAAATGAGCCATTCAAAAATAAACTCGAAATGGCAATCCAGCGGATTGGCGAGGAAATATATGTACGGGAAGGTTTTCAGGAAAATAGCGATGTAAATCCATTCCGTCTGTCTATCGTAGATTATTTAATACTCCATCCATTTAATACCCCCCAGATTGGCCAGGACATCCACGACAACGCGGTAGATAAAGATATAGGTACTCAAGTGGAATTTGCGACAAAATTATTAGATCTTGGATTTCCACTTAAAAGAGAACAAATTGTTGCGGCTGGCTTATTGCAGGAACAACTCCAGCTTGCTGTCGATGGTTTAGCGCCCTGTGTTTCTCTCATGAAAGAGGCATTCCACAACTTATCTCAGGAAGAGGTTGAATTTTTGTATCAAAATGCCCAGAAAGTTTGGCTGCCCGATGAGAAGATAACGCCGAGAGACCTTGCGAGGTTATTGTCGTTATCTCAAAAGGTTGACCTTTCAAAATTGTTTGAAGCAACATCGTTATTGTTGAGCAAACTCGTTCACATAAATTTCGAACAGAATACAGATGCAAAAACTCCTTTAAACGAAACACAAACTAAAATATTACCATTTAACTTGCCAGAATCTATTCGATGTCAAAATACACAAAACAATTTATGTAGTAATGGTAAAGATGCAAAGGATTTTGCCGGAGATATCTTGTTTGTTCAGGATACAAACATTGGGAAAATCGTAGTTGGTGGGACAGGAGCTTCTTATTATTATGCCGATGCGGCAGTAATTATCGACCTCGGAGGCGATGATTATTATTTCAATAATGCAGGTGCATCCAACAAAGGCATCCCCGTCTCTATGTGTATTGATTTTTCAGGAAATGATGTTTACAACGCCGCAAATTCTTTCTCCCAGGGTACAGGAAGATTCGGTATAGGTCTCCTAATGGATTTTGACGGAAATGATAAGTATTTGGGACAAAATTTTTCACAAGGATCGTGCCTATTTGGCGTTGGGTTGCTAGTAGATAACGACGGAGATGATTTTTATAGCGGTCATGTATTAAATCAGGGAGTTGGTTTTTTTGGGGCAGGACTGCTGAACGACCTTAAGGGCAACGATGCCTATTTTAGCGGAGAATATGCCCAGGGCGTTGGGTTTACAAAAGGGGTTGGTGCATTGATAGATGCTCGTGGAAATGATTTCTACTTCACGGGAGGTAAGTATCCCGATTTCAGAGACCCAGAAAAATCATTTCAATCCATGTCTCAGGGAACGGGCATGGGCATCAGACCGGAAGAAACAATTATTGGTGCATCAGGAGGGGTTGGTATCCTCATCGATCAAAAAGGAAACGATCAATATTATGGAGACTATTTTTCGCAGGGCAGTGGCTATTATTATTCCTTTGGATTATTGTATGACCATGAGGGCATCGATAAATATTATGCAGGTCGTTATGCCCAGGGTGCTGGTATCCATTCAGCCATCGGACTATTGGAAGATAAGTCAGGAGACGACACATACGAGTGCTCTTTTGGTGTTTCACAGGGATGCGGACATGATACCGGTATTGGATTTCTGGTTGATTATAGTGGGAACGACTCTTATCGCAGCGCAACTTCTTCGCAAGGTATCGGGTTGGAAAAGGGTATGGGCATTCTGGCCGATTTTTGCGGTAACGATAGCTATCATGCGAATGACAACAGTCAGGGTTTTTCATCTCCTTCAAAAACAGAAGACATTATCGGCATTGGAATGTTAATTGACAATCAGGGCAACCGCGATATTTTCCGCGATACTCTACAAGAAAATCTGTTATTGTATCGAGCGAATGGGGGGCTCATATTAAATAAATAACCATAATTACCGCAGAGACGCAAAGGACGAAAA
>MHZD01000220.1:2319-5861 GCA_001828645.1 Planctomycetes bacterium RIFOXYC2_FULL_41_27
GAGGTTGAGATTTTCTCAGCTTCCCAACTTCTCATATTCTCAACTTCTGCCTCCCTTCTTTACGTACTCTGCGCCTTTGCGGTGAAATAAACTTTTAAATAATTATGCAGATAGGTTTTGTCGAACGTAAAGGAAACGTTCTTACCAGATCCACGTTAAAATGCCTCAGTCAGGTGGCCTCGATTAATCCGACTCTGGGCTGTATCCACCAATGTGCTTATTGCTATGCAAGGGGTTATTCGATCTATCCCGGCGATGGCAAGGTGCTTGTTTATGGAAACATGCCTGAAAAATTAAAAAAAGAATTGTCCCGTCGTAAGAAGTTACCTGCCTATGTATTTTTTAGTCCAACCTGCGATGTCCTGCAGCCTATCCCGCAAGTACTCAATAGCACATATGAATTGCTGAGGATATTACTGGAATACGGTGTTGGTATAAACCTGCTTACCAAAGGCAGGATTCCATCGAAATTTTTGCAGTTGTTTAAGCAATACAGAGAATTGATACATATCCAGATTGGTATTACTACATTAAATCGAGATATTCAGAAAAAGACAGAGCCATTTGCAGCAACGCCACAGGAAAGAATGCGGAATATTGAGCAGTTATGCTCAAGAGGCATTACGTCGGAAGTAAAATTAGACCCGTTGATTCCAGGACTGACAGATACACAGTCTAATTTAACGGCCTTATTTCGGGTGCTTCAGGGATTTGGGATAAATTCAATGGGTATCAATTATCTATTCTTGAGACCGCAAATAAAGAAAAACCTATATAAGGCGCTTGGGAAAACGCCTTTCTTACCAAAAATCCTTGAGCATTATCAGAACGCCAAGTCTATTCATTTACTGGCAGAGCAATCCCGTGTAATTGCCCTTGATGTGGAATACAGAAAACAGTCATACGAACAAATTTCAGAATTGGCAAAAACCTTTGGGATTTATGCCTATGTGTGCGGCTGTAAAAATCCCGATATCACAGAAGAACCGCTGTGCGGCATTAACTGGGGTCAACACTTTGAAACAACAGCCAAACAAAAATACCTCTTTTGAATAAGGCATTAAGTTGGGTGATATAAAAATATGTCTAAGAAAAAACCTATTTTAATGATTACTATTGGGAAATTTGGGATAACGTTTCTTACAATTCAATTTTTTGGACAGTTTCTCTGCGTTTCTCCATTCTGTGCTGATTCAGCCTTACAACCTGGACTAAAACATTTCGGTTCAATCGAGGACGAATAAACCGGCAAAGTGATTGAAAACTTAACCTTAAAATTCCTGAATATCTAGCCAAAGAGGTCACAGAAAATATTTTCATCTGTGTCCTCAGTGTGCTCTGCGGCTATTTAATTTCTTTAAAAGGATCATGCCAAACCTCATTGAAGATAGGTCTCTCAGAGATAAGATGTGTGTTTTCAAAGACAGAAAGGAAGCCGGAAGGCTTCTTGCCCAGAGACTTTTAGGATACAAAGACGTTAATGGCATAGTGCTTGCCATCCCATCCGGCGGAGTTCCTGTTGCCGCCGAGATAGCGAAAGTCCTTGGGCTTTCCCTCGATGTAATCATCGTGAGAAAAATTCAGTTACCTGATAACACGGAGGCTGGATTTGGCGCAGTCGGGCCCGATGGTGAGGTATCATTGAATACGAACCTTATCAGTCAACTCCATCTCACACAGGAAGAGGTCGAAAGACAAATACAGATAACGGTAGATACAATCAAAAGGCGCAACGAGCTTTTCCGGAAAGGACGGCAATTCCCTTTGCTTAAAGATAAGGTTGTTATTATTGTGGATGACGGGTTGGCATCGGGATACACAATGCTCGCCGCCGTAGATTTCATAAAAAGACATAAACCGGGAAGGGTTGTTATTGCCGTTCCAACAGCGCCGAAAGAAACGGTTGATTTGATTCTACCCCGGGTTGACGAGCTTGTTTGTCTCAATGTGAGAAGTGGATTTACCTTTGCCGTGGCTGATGCATATGAGAACTGGTATGACCTTGAAGATGAAGAGGTCATTTCGATCTTGAGAAGTTTCCACATTGGGTGAGGTTTTGATGTCCTGCCCGGTTGTTTTATTCGTTTGTTAAGCGCCTGGATAAATTAGGTCACCGTCGTGACAACTCGAATAAAACAATCCCTCCCTTGTTGGGAGGGAATAAGGGAGGGTGATCAGCCTTTATTCTTCACCCCCACCTTTGCCTCCCCCATCGTTCGACTGAGCTCACGACGAAGTCAAGGGGGAGGAACAGATGGTTTGAAATTCCTATGCGTCAAATTCAGGAGATTTAGAATCTCCTGCGGCCTTTTGATCAGCGCCTGAGCGCCATTTTCCAGCAGCTCCTTTTCCGTCCGAAAACCCCAGAGCGCTCCCACCGGATACATACCAGCCGTTACGGCCGTCTTCATGTCAATAGCAGTATCTCCAAGGTAAATGAAATGCGAAGGAATAACATTCAGACATCTGGCTATTTCCATTGCACCTGCCGGGTCTGGCTTTAGAGGCAGTGAGTTGCGCTGACCCAGAACCATATCAAAGTTCCACTTCGGAAGAAATTCGGTTACACACCGTTTTGTGAATTCGTCAGGTTTATTGGAAAGAACCGCCATTTTCAGGCCACCTGCCGTCAATGCGTCAAGCATCTCTGCCACGCCATCGTAAGGCCTTGTTTTGACGTTCCAGCCTTTACCATATTCTTCCCGAAATGTCTTGACGCATACCTGGACAGTGTCGTTATTTCTTTTATCCTCTGGGAGCGCACGGTTCATAAGTGTGACAACCCCATCCCCCACAAAATAGCGATAATTATCCATTGTGTGAGTTGGATAGCCATATTTTTCGAGTACACGATTCGCCGCATTACCCAGATCCTCAAGCGTATCAAGCAGCGTGCCGTCAAGATCAAAAAGAATTGCTTCAAAGCACATAAAGAAAATTTTTCAACCAATAATTTACAATATTTGTAACAATTTAGTGGTAGGGGCACAAAATCTTCAGCCCCTGCAAAGCTGTAATTTCCACTTGCGATTATATGATAGAGGATTACAATGTATCATTATCATAAAATTTTTGAAAATGATATGCAATTGAAAAGCGGCGCTTAGGATTAGAACAGGAAATACTTAGTGTTTTCGTAATTTTATGGCTACTTTGAAATGCTTAAACGTCCAGATAACTGAAGATACCTTCGAACAGGCGCTGCACATCTTTAGAGAAACACAGGAAATCGACCTTCATGGTGTAACCTTTATAGACCCTTACGGCATGGTCGGTCTGCTTGAGATTGGAGAGCAATCTTTACAAACTCCTCAATGAAGAATTGAAGAATGGCTCGAACGACCTTGTTACAAGGACATCCGGGCAGGTAATCAGGGAACGCATTGAGAGAGATATTGCAGTAGAAGGCGACGGTGAGGTTATTGCCCTCGATTTCTCGAAGATAGGGATTATTGATTATTCATGTGCGGACGAGGTCGTTGCAAAGCTCATATCAAGACTTCTCAGTGGAGAATACGGCGATAAATATATCACTTTGATTG
>MHZD01000220.1:5992-6092 GCA_001828645.1 Planctomycetes bacterium RIFOXYC2_FULL_41_27
AATCTAATTCTGAAGAAAGGGAGAATAACAGCCAAAGACCTTTCTGAAAGTATGAAACTTGAGGCCAATACAAGCGGGACGAGACTTTTGAATCTTTATA
>MHZD01000221.1 GCA_001828645.1 Planctomycetes bacterium RIFOXYC2_FULL_41_27
CAAAATCCTCCAGCCTGTCGTAATTGGCATCCAGTCCCAACCTCACTGCCGATAATACCAGGATATGCCACAAATCCATCCCGTATCTCCCCGTCTTTTTCTTCCCCTTCTGCACCCTCTCCTCTAATATCCTGAACACCTCCTCGTTCAACTCCGGTATGACATAGATATATTGCAATGCCCTCAATATCGGCGGTAACTCATCTCGACTCTTTATGGGTAATTGTACTTCTGAAATGGGTATGATGCCAAGCTTGTGTTGCTGCTCAAATCTCTTTCTCATCTTCTATCGAATGTCCTTTGTCTTTTTGTTAACGTATCGAATATTCGCCCTTTTTCCCGCCTCGCTGATCGAGAAACCCTCATTTTCCGACACAAGTTTACCTCTCCTGCTTCAAATATTCAATACTTTTATCCGATTCTTTCCGCCTTCTTCTCCTTGTATTATCTGCCTTCGGCTGGTTTTCGTTCAAACACTATTTAGCTGAAAATAATTAAAAAACCTTGCAATCTTCTTCATTTTTGATTTAATATCGCCTTACTGGAAAAAAGAATTTCCTATCAGTTCATCTATAATAAGGAGGAAAAAAATGAGTAAAGGAACAGGCGCTCGTAAAGAAGAAA
>MHZD01000222.1:0-4401 GCA_001828645.1 Planctomycetes bacterium RIFOXYC2_FULL_41_27
CTGCCCAAAGGGTTAGCCACGAATGTTTCTCCTGCCAATTTAAAGCAGATAGAAAAAGAAAAGATAAAGATGGAGTTGCTATTGAAGGAAGAAAGGGGGCGGTTGAAGGAGGTATTAGAAAAACTTTCTACGGCTTCCTGCACGATTCCTGCAAAGGCAAACGAAGAAGGTAAACTCTTCGGTTCTGTCACGTCCGTTCATATCGCAGAGGCGCTGGCAAAGGGGGGGTATCCTGTAAATGAAGATATGGTGAAATTGGATAGTCCAATAAAAGTCTGTGGTGAGTTTGAAGTCACGATTGCCCTGAATATAGAGATGCAAACGAAGTGTAAGGTAACAGTGGTGAATGAGGATGTGATTCAGCCAGAGAAGGCATAGTTTCTTTATAACAGTTCAGATCACCGCAGAGAATGTTGATATCGCAGAGGTTATTAGAGAATAGACAGAGAAAGTATGCGGTTTTTTCCCTCCCCCTTTATCCCCCTCCGCGAGGGGGGCAGGGGGGGAGGGATCCGCATTTATCAGCGTCCTTTGCGGTGAACTATTACGTTTTTTTAAGGTAGTGACTGATGGTTGTTGAGTCCATACTTGAACGCACGATGCCTCAAAGTATTGAGGCTGAAATGAGTGTCCTGGGCGCAATGATACTGGATAACGAGGTTATTAACCTTGTTATACCGATATTGAATAAGCTGAGTTTTTACAAAACGGCGCACCGGGAACTATATCAGGCAATAGTTGATATCTATGATAAGGGACAGCCAGTTGATTTAGTTGTTCTTCGGGAGGAACTGAAAAAGCGTTCGCTGTTGGAAAAAGTTGGCGGTGTGGAATACTTGATGGAATTGGAAGAGGCCGTCCCCACAATAGGAAATGTAGAATATTATGCGAATATAGTACGTGAGAAAGCTATAAAAAGAAATCTGATAGAAGTTGCAGCTACCATACAAAAACAGTCCTTCGAAGAGTCCACAGATACCGAGCATTTGTTGGATGCCTCGGAACGGGCTATCTTTGATATCACCCAAAGGAAATTTAATACCGCATCGACAAAGCTAAACGAAATCCTTAAAGAAACCTTCAGCCGCATTGAAAATCTCCATGACAGACAAAGCAGATTGACAGGATTGTCTGCCGGATTTTATGATTTGGATGATATTACCTGTGGATTGCAACCATCGGAACTTATAATCGTTGCGGCAAGGCCAAGTATGGGGAAGACAAGCCTCGTGCTGAATGTAGTAGAACACGTGGGGGTGGTAGAAAAAAAGCCGGTCGTGATATTTTCCTTAGAAATGTCAGCACAGCAGGTGGCGCAGAATATGCTTTGCTCTCATGCGCGGATAGATGCGCACAAATTGCGAATGGGTTTTTTAGATGATAAACAGTGGAGTGATCTTTCTTATGGACTTGGGTCACTTTCAGAGGCGCCAATCTTTATAGACGATACCCCTGGTCTTACTGTGCTGGAAATGCGTGCAAAGGCACGCAGGTTGAAGGCGCAATATGATATTCAACTGGTTGCTGTGGATTATTTACAGTTGATGGAGTCTTCGCGAGAGGAGAATCGTCAGCAGGAAATTTCAGTAATTTCAAGACGTTTAAAATCACTTGCCAGAGAATTGAAGATACCGGTAATTGCCGTATCTCAACTAAATAGATCTGTGGAATCAAGAGAGGGACACAGGCCCAGGATGTCAGACTTGCGTGAATCGGGATCAATCGAACAGGATGCAGATGTTATTGTTCTTTTGCACAGAGATAATTATTACGATCCTGATAAGGATAATACAGCGGAACTTATTATTGCAAAGCAGCGCAATGGGCCGACAGGGGTGGTAAAGTTGACGTTTCTGTCGCACTTTATGCGTTTTGAGAGTTTAGCCTCTATGGGTAACAAATGAAACTGAATAGGGTTTTATTGCAGGCAACGAGCATTATCGTAGCGCTTGTTATAACCTTATATTTCAGCTTTGTAAAGGTAGCTTATGCTGAAACTCAGGGAAAGATAACCCATATTATTAAAAAAATTGAAATCAAGGGCAATCAACGAATAAGTACGACCGCAATAAGAAACAGTATTCGCGTGAAAGACGGCGATCCTTATGATCCGCAACTGGTAAGTCAGGACGTGGATGCGCTTTGGTCGTTAGGGTTCTTTGACAATATAGGAGTCGAACTTGAAGAACTGAGAGATGGGCTGAAGGTTGTGTTTCTCGTCACTGAACGCGCAGTAATTGACGAGATACAATTTCAAGGCAATAAAAAGTTTAAGACCAAAAACCTGAAGAAACAAATCGGGATAAAAGAGGGGGATTATATAAAGCCCTATCTCCTGAAACTAGACGAAGACAAGATTAAAGAGCTTTACATTAAAAAGTGCTTTTATCGGGTATGGGTACATGCGGAAAGCAAACTAATAGATGGTAAAACGGTCGTTGTCTTTAACATTGAAGAAGGTCCCAAGATTCGCATTGCAGAGATAAGGTTTACGGGTAACAAAAACTTTAATCGTAGAAAACTCCTAAAGCAGACGGAAAGTCGCCAGAAGCGTTTTCCTGCATTTATATTTCCTGGCCGGTTTGAGCAAAAAAAGTTTGAATCCGATATTGTTAAAGTAAAAGAATTTTACATGAATAATGGGTGGTTGGATGTCGATGCCGGGTGGGATATAACCTATAGCGAAGACAATACCAGGATGTTCTTAAATATTCATGTAAAAGAAGGTGAAAGATATTATGTCGAAAACTTACGAATACATGGGGAAACGCTTTTTACAGAGGAAGAATTAAAGGAGAAATTAAAATTGAAAGAAGGCGGGCCTTTCTTTTTTAATGCGGTCGAAAAAGACGCATACCAACTCCGTTTGACTTATGGAGAACAGGGATATATTGCCGCCTCTGTTAAAGAAAAACACACCTTTAGCTCCGAAGGCACAAAAGTGGATGTCTCTTTTAACATAGAAGAGAAAGACAGATATTATATCGAAAAGATTAAAATATCAGGAAATGATAAGACGAGAGATAACGTTATCCGGCGGCAGGTGACATTTTATCCCGGTGAAAGGCTAGATACAGAAAAAATACGCGACAGTCAGAGACGTCTTACAAATACCGGATATTTTGATATGGAATCGGGCGCGCCTGCAGGGTTTAATTTCGAACCTGGTTCTGAACCCAACAAACAAAACGTATTAATAGATGTGAAAGAAGGAAGGAGCGGCATGCTGCGGTTTGGCGGTGGTTACGGTGCAAACATTGGAGCATTTGCTGATATCTCTTATACCGATAGAAATTTTGATGTCTTTGATGTGCCGAAAAGCTGGAATGATTTACTGCAGGGTAATGCCTTCCGTGGAGCGGGCGAGATCTTAACTTTGCGTTTTAGTCCCGGTTTTCAGAGGACAGACTTCCTGTTATCATTAACCAATCCCTCAGTATTCGATTCTCCTTACAGTGCCGGCGTGAGTTTATTTAATTATATTAGAAGGTTTACAGAATATCAGCAACAAAGCACAGGTTCGAGGGTTTCTGTAGGAAGAGAAATTCAGAGGGATTTTTTTGTAAGGTTAAGCCCGGAGTTTGATATTATCGATATTGAAAGGCGGGATGATGAGGAAGATGAATCCCAGGATGTCCTGGATGTGGAGAGAAGTCATTTGAAGGCTGGCATTACGTTATCAGCGAATATGACGAGAACTGATAATATATATATGCCGTCAAAGGGGTATGAAGGTGAATCTTCTCTTGAATTTGCCGGGTTGGATGTGGATATAGCAAAGTTTAAATTCCAGACGACAAAATACAACACGCTCTTTGAAATACCTAAATGGGGTAAACATGTTATTGCATATGGAGGTACTTTTGGTATTGTAGAGCCAACGTCTGGGAGTGAAGTTCCTATATTTGAAAGGTTTTTTGCGGGCGGTTACGGCTCTCTGAGAGGATTCCAGTTTAGAGGTATAGCGCCTGTTGATGAAAAGACAGGGGACCAAGTTGGCGGAGAGATATTGGTTGTAATGAATACAGAATACCTTGTTCCCATATATAAGGATATTATTCGTGCCGCAGTTTTTGTTGACACTGGAAAGGCGGATGAAAAAGTCCGTGATATTAATTTCGATCACTTCAGATTATCAACGGGTGTTGGATTAAGATTGAATGTTCCTTTTCTCGGTCGTTCTACGATAGCGATTGATTACGGCATTCCCGTTGTAAAAGAGGAAGGGGATGAGATTCAGGCATTTTCGTTTAATTTCGGAGGAGGCAGCAGCTTTTAATTATGAAATTAGAAAAATCATGTAAAAAGAATAGGGGAAAGATAAAGGTTGTTTTTGGAGTTATTGCAAGCATTTTGTGTCTGTGTTTGTTTAGTTTGGGTGATTTACAGGCAAAAGAAGCG
>MHZD01000222.1:4597-4896 GCA_001828645.1 Planctomycetes bacterium RIFOXYC2_FULL_41_27
AGTTGTTGGATTTGGGGAGTGAGTCCAGAAAAAGGGACGAAGAAACCTTTGAAAAAAAGAATATGGAGTTGGAATCCTACGCGAAATTTGCTGAGAAGAGTCTTATGAAAAAGTATAAGGACTATTTTGGAAGTCTCTATACAGAAGTCTGTAAAGAAGTAGAAGACATCGGTAAGCGTGAACAATATGATTTGATTATTAAAAAGGAAGAGCCAGAACTCCAGAGTGGAGGAATTTCTGAATTACAGTTTAAAGTGGGGATAAAAACAGTTTTGTATCATTCTGAATCAGTTGATATC
>MHZD01000223.1:0-511 GCA_001828645.1 Planctomycetes bacterium RIFOXYC2_FULL_41_27
GCCTGAAGCGCCTTTCTGGAGATAAGCATTATTTTTTTCGCACCATGAAGTGCCTGCGATATCGAGATGAACCCAGGGATATTTTTCGGTGAACTTGCTTAAGAAACAGGCAGCAGTTATAGCCCCGGCATGAGGACCTCCTATATTTTTGATGTCCGCAATATCGCTCTTGATTTGCTCCTGATATTCTTCCCAGAGGGGGAGTTCCCAAACCCTTTCCCAGGTTTTTTCGCCGGCTGTTTTGACCCTTTTTTTCAGCTCTTCATTGTTTCCCATCATACCGGAAGCAGCCGTGCCCAGGGCTACCACACAGGAGCCGGTAAGGGTGGCAAGATCGATTACGGCGCTGGGTTTGTATTTTCCTGCATACTCCAGGGCATCGGCTAGAATCAAACGCCCTTCTGCATCGGTATTTGCGACCTCTGCAGTCTTGCCGGAACGGAATTTAATGATGTCGCCGGGTTTGATTGCCGAACCGCTGGGCATGTTTTCGGCGCAGGGTATAAGGCCT
>MHZD01000223.1:552-8439 GCA_001828645.1 Planctomycetes bacterium RIFOXYC2_FULL_41_27
GGCGCCCAACACGGCAGCGCCGCCGGACATGTCGCTTTTCATCTGGTCCATGTCTTTTGCCTGTTTCAGGCATATTCCGCCAGAATCAAAGGTGAGTCCTTTTCCAACGAATACAATCGTATCCTGGTTTTTAGCGCGCGCATTGTATTCGAGTATGATAAATTTCGGGGGTTGGGCGCTGCCCTGTGAAACGCCCAGTATGCCGCCCATCCCAAGTTTTTTAAGTGCGGGCCTAGACAATACTTTACATTGAATGCCAGGTTCTTTAGCCAATTTTTTTGCAGTATCGGCCAAAACGACGGGGGTTTTATCCTGTGCGGGGGTATTGATAAGATCACGTGTAAAATAGACCGCATCTGCGATAATTTGACCGTGCTTGACGGCCTTGTTTGCAGGCTTAAGCGCCTCTTTTTTAGATAAAAGGAGTGTAAGTGATTTAATTTCCTTTTGCTCTTCGGGGGGGACATTTTTATACCGCTGAAATTTATACAGGGCGAGCAAACATCCCTCAACATAAGCCTGATACCATTCGATTGATGAGGGATTCGGTATTTCAATTGAATCTATTACGCTGGTAACTTCACTGATGCCCATGGCGCGGGTGACGCTGGTGGTAGTCCCTGCAGCCTGTCTCACCTTATCGAATGTTACATCTTTTTTCCTTCCCAGTCCTGCCAGCATGATGCGTTTGGCCGGGATTTTTCCGTACGTCGGGAAGACGGTTGTTTTATTGACTTTAGCAACAAATTCCCTTTTTTTTATTAATTCAGTAATGGTATTATTCAGAGCGTTATCAAAGAAGGCAAGCGCGCCTTCAACTGTTTTTACGTCTTCGTATAAATAAAAAACCAATATTTCTGCCGACTCCTTTTCTGCGATTCCTATTTTGATGTTGATGTTCATAAAAAGCCTCAAAGCCTTGTATTTTATGTTCCAATCCTTCAATTTCAGGTATGTTCGGATTATATGACCCGTACTGCTACCTGTCAAGTTAGAAATTCCCCTCTTGGGAGGGGACTTCGTCGTGAGCTCAGTCGAACGATTTAGGGGTGGGTAAGTCGGTAATTCGTGAAATATTCACCCCGTTAGAAAGGAGTCTCCGACCTAAAGGGCGGAGTTTTGAGAAAATACAGTGTGGGAGGGGTTTGAAGCCTCTTCCAAACTTTCTAACGGGGTGAACTGAGATTCCACGCCCCTTGTCCTCGTGAAAACGGGGAAAGGAACCCACCCCTAACCCCTCCCAAGAGAGGAATTTCAAAGTTCGCAGCATAGCATACCAGACAACCCCCTCTATCCCCCTTTTCTAAGGGGGACCTGAAGAATTCCCCCTTAATAAAGGGGGCAAGGGGGTTGTTTGTGCTGGACATTTACTGTATATCAAAAAAGTCGCTACCGAAGGCAGCCTAATTTATAGTAGAGACAGGTTTAAAACCTGTCTCTACTGTACATGTGGTGATTAACTACAGGCGATACTTGACATTCCAGATATAAAAGAATATATTTATTGTACAATACTTACAACAAATTTCATTAGGAAAGGAATAAGCAGTGTGGGATTATTCTGATAAGGTTAAAGACCATTTTTTCCACCCCAGAAATGTCGGTGAGATGGAAAATCCAGACGCAGTAGGCGAGGTGGGCAGTTTGGCCTGCGGGGATGCGTTAAAGTTGATGTTAAAACTGGATACATCCGGTCGTATTGTGGATGTAAAATTCAAGACGTTCGGGTGTGGAAGCGCCATTGCCTCTGCGAGCGCCTTAACGGAGATGGTGAGAGGAAAGACGTTAGATGAGGCAGCAAAGATTGCCGATAGTGATATTGCAAATTATCTTGATGGATTACCGGAGCAAAAGATGCATTGTTCTGTGATGGGTCGTGAGGCGCTGGAAGCGGCCATTGCAAGTTATCGGGGAATAAAAATTGAAAAACCCATAGAGGAAGGAACGATTGTCTGCAAGTGTTTTGGGGTGACAGATAATAAAATTGCTCATGAAGTGAGAGAGCATAAATTAACTACCATTGAGCAGGTCACAAATTACTGTAAGGCAGGCGGCGGATGTCAATCCTGCCATCCGCAAATTCAGGCAATAATAGATGAGGTATGGCAAAAGGAAAAAGAAAAAGCAATGGTCGAAAGCGCTAAAAAGCTGGTTAAAAAATTGACAAATATTCAGAAGATGAAGTTGATACAGGAAACGATAGAAAGGGATATCCGGCCCGCCTTACAATCTGACGGAGGCGACATCGAACTGATTGATATAGACGGTGACCGGGTCATGGTTTCTTTTCGGGGCAGTTGTGTGGAGTGTCCCAGTTCGAAGGTTACTTTGAAATCTACCGTAGAGGCAAAACTGCAGGAATTTGTGGCAAATACAATTATCGTAGAGGAGGTGACTTCGTGAAGGTTGTGTATACAGATAATAATGCTACAACGATGGTCGCTCCAGAAGTTGTAGAGGCTATGCTGCCTTATTTTACCGAGCATTACGGCAATCCATCGAGTATGCATTCCTTCGGTGGACAGGTAGCAAAAAAAATAGATGTTGCACGGCAGCAGGTGGCAGACATTCTCGGCGCTGACCCTTCAGAGATTGTGTTTACAAGCTGTGGCACGGAGAGTGATAATGCGGCGATTTGGGGAATACTTCGGGCAAACCCGCATAAGAGGCATATTGTGACTTCAAGGGTAGAGCATCCTGCTGTTTATAATTTGTGTAAATATTTGGCTCAAAGCGGTTATCATGTAACGGAGCTTGGCGTGGACAGCAATGGGATGCTTAATCTCAATGAATTAGCCGATGCAATAAAGGAAGATACGGCAATCGTATCGATTATGTATGCAAACAATGAGACAGGCGTGATATTCCCCATCGAGGAGATTGGCAACATTGTGAAACAAAAAGGTTCTATTTTGCATACTGATGCAGTTCAGGCTGTGGGTAAGATACCTTTAAATCTTTCGAAAAGTACGATAGATTTATTAACTCTGTCCGGGCATAAATTACATGCCCCTAAAGGAGTTGGCGCATTGTTTGTCAGGAAGGGAATAACGTTTTCGCCTTTTATCATCGGCGGGCATCAGGAAAAGAATCGCCGCGGAGGCACGGAAAACGTTCCGTCAATTATCGGGCTTGGCAAGGCATGTGAACTGGCAAAGAAATTTATGAACGAGGAAAATACACGGGTAAAACAATTGAGGGACAAGCTGGAGAATGAAATACTGAAAAAGGCGCCGGATCCCATGGTGAATGGTCATAGAACGCAGCGCCTTCCAAACACCACCAATATAAGCTTTGTATTTGTGGAAGGGGAGGCCATTTTGTTACTCTTGAATGAAAAAGGAATTTGTGCCTCGTCTGGTTCAGCCTGCACCTCCGGTTCTTTGGAGCCTTCACATGTACTGCGAGCTATGGGCGTTCCTTTTACGGCGGTGCACGGTTCTGTAAGGCTGAGTTTAAGCCGGTATAACACCATGGAGGACGTTGATTACATAATCGAACATCTACCGCCTATTATCAAGAGGTTAAGAGAAATATCGCCTTATGGAAGGGAAACAAAGGTAAGGGAACAAACTAAGAGAATATCGGCAGGGGCATAAAGCAGCATCAGTGTCAGGATGGTGGTTAGGGATTGACAATAAATAACATGGACAACTTCATGCCTGCCTGAGCGAGTCCGCTCGCCCTGTTAGATAACTGGCAAACCCGAAGATTTGCGTTATTTTTTGTCTGCCTCACCAGGTAACTTAAGTATCCCGTCGTAATTATCTAACAGGGCAAGCTTCACCCGCAATCAGGGCTAAAGCCCTGGTAGGACGTGTACCCACTACCCACTAACCCCAGCCTTAAGGCTGGGGTTAATGACGGTCTTCTCTGATTCGGGCTTTAGCCCTGACAGTGCCCGATATTCAAAGTGTCGGACAACATACTTGTTCAGATTATTTATTATCAATCCCTTAGTGTTACAGCAGGGCTGGTTCAATCTTGTAGATTGAACCACACCTTTAGAATTGGCCTGTAAGCCTTGGATTGGCGTCGGGTGCATGGAACGCGCCAAACGTTTCGGTTCAATCGAGGACGATTGAACCAGCCCTGACGTTATTTTTCCTTTGTCTTGATAATAACATATCGGGAAAAGTCGCCTCTTTTTACCAGCATGAGGATGCCTTTTTCCTTATCCCCTTCACTTAATGCCTTTTTGAATTCCGCTACATTGCTGATTTTCTTCCGGTTTACCTCTTTAATGAGGTCGCCTTCTCTTATCTCGGACATGGCAGCAGGACTGCCAGGCTGAACCTCGGAGACGATTACTCCACTATCTTCTTCTATGCCCAGACTCTTGGCAAGTTCTTTTGTGAGATTTTGCACGGTCATTCCGAGGTCTTTCCCGGATGGCACTGCGCCAGTCCCCGCAGCGAATAAATCCGCAGGTTGTTCTCCGATTTTAACAATTAATTCCTTCTCTTTACCCTCTCTCAGGACCTTAACCTTTGCTTTTTTGCCGATTTCCGTTTGAGCGACGGCATTCCGAAGATGATTGACGTCCCGGATGGCTTTCCCATCATATTCAATCACGATATCGCCGCGTTCAAAGCCGGCCTCTTTTGCCGGAGAATTTTCCTGTATCTCGCTTACAAGGACGCCTTCTGTTATCGTGACGTTAAACGACTTTGCCAGGTCGGGGGTAATATCCTGGATTACGACTCCAAGCCAACCTCGCGTAACCTTGCCTTTTTCTACGAGGTCTTTCATAATTGTTTTTACCATATTGACAGGGATGGCGAACCCAATGCCCTGATAACCACCGCTTCGCGTAAATATAGCGGTATTGATGCCAATAATCTCTCCTCGTATGTTGACGAGCGGCCCGCCACTGTTGCCAGGATTGATAGCGGCATCTGTTTGGATCATGTCCTCGTACTGTGCAACGCCTACATTGGCCCTTCCTGTGGCGCTAATGACGCCAATGGATACTGTTTGTGATAAACCAAAAGGGTTTCCAATGGCAATTGCCCATTGACCAACCCGAATTGTATCTGAATCGCCCAATTTTGCTGAGGGTAAGTTTTTTCCTTCTATTTTTACTACGGCAATATCTGTCTGAGGATCGGTGCCAACAACCTTTCCATCAAACTCCCTTTTATCTCCCAGGGTAATTTTGAGTTCATCGGCATCTTCGACAACATGATTGTTTGTTACAATATAGCCTTTTTCGCTGTCTATGATTACACCTGAACCAAGTCCCTGCACCTTATATTCGCCTTCAGGAGACCTCGGTTTGAAAAATCTGTCGAAAAAATCATCGCCGAAGAAGTCCCTGAAATCCCGAAATTGGTCTTGGTCCTGTTCCTGATTTGGTCCAGGCCTGGGTTGGGAATGGTATTGGTCTTTGGGCATCTGCCTTTGCTTTTGCTGGGCATGCTTGAAGACCTTTACGGAAGTGATAGAGACAACGGCAGGTTTGACTTGTTCAACCACCTGCTCGAATACCTTCTCGAAACGTTGTGCTGCAGCGACGTCATCGGAATCGGCAATCTGTTTGTTTGCAGCGTATAGCGTTGTTTTGCCGGAGAGACAAATACTGGTTGCAACGCAGAAACCCGAAATTAAAAGAAAATGAAGACAAAACCTCCTCACCGTGTTAAACATATTAAACCCCTTCAACTTAAAAGTATAGATTCTTAACATACCTTGAAGCATTTTATTCCAGATAGAATTTTTTGTCAATAGAATTCAATAGCTATGCGACCTTTCTATAATGCTTGCATTCTCTCTGTAGAATGATAAAATATTAAAATATGACAACCGTAACAAGAATCAACTGGTATTTGTTCCATTGAGCAAATATATTGTGAAAAGGGGAATTATGAGTTGGGGAAGGGTCTGTCTTCCCGTGATTTTTGGCATTGTGGGAATGTTTTTATTTGTACAAGAGAGGGTGTTTCCGTCAGAGGCGTATTTTATCCCCGCAGAGATAAAAGGGCAAATTCTGCGAGCAATTGAGGAGTGCAGGGAGTCAGTTGATGTTGCAGTTTTAGATATTACCTCAAAGGATATTTTAAATGCCCTTATTGAAGCTCAGGAACGGGGCGTTCGTATTAGGATGGTAGTAGTTAGGGAACGCGCTTTAAGGAAAGGGCTATTGTCAAATCAATATAAGAATAAGGAGTTTGCAATTAAGGTATTGGTTCAGAAAGGCATTATGCATAATAACTTTGCCATTTTTGATTGTAAATTACTAACAACCGGGTCGTATTCCTGGAATGCGTATGTGGGCAAGTTTAGTCGGGATAACGCCATTTTTACAGATGAAACAAAGTTGTTGGTGAAGTATCAACGTGAATTTGATCGTCTGTTCCACGAGGGGATAACTCCGGATATTAAAGAGTCTGTCCCCGTTGCTGAAGAGAAAGTCGGGAAGATTGATGAGAAACCAACAGTGAATATTTCAAAGGATATCGCTACAGGTGAACGGCCTGTTGTATCGAAATATGGAGTTGTTATAACGGAGACTTCCGATGGTTATATAAACATGAATTTTGAAGAGTTTAATACGGTCTTTGGAGTTGCGAGTGATTTACCCGATGAACAAAAAGAGGCCATGTGGAGTCGATGTGTGGGTAAAAGAGTTAAGTGGTGCGGAAAAGTAAATTATATTGGATGGGGTCTGGTAACAGGGTGGATGCTGGGCATAACGCACGGTGATACAAGCGTTGAGGTAAAGCTAAACTCCGAAAATAAATCCCATTTTTCTAACGTGAAATACGGTAATACCGTTACCTATACCGGGAAGCTCGATTCGCGGGTGACGAGGATATTCCCCTATAAACTCGAAGACGGGGATGTGCTTAAAAATGAGAATGCCCCTCCCGGTCCATTAAACCCCGATGAGTTGGCCGCCAATCCTTATACAATGCCCGTTTCCCAGGGACCAAAAAAAATATTCCTGGTGGAGACTTTTGATGGCTTAGACAATATGTTTGGTAAGGGGAGTAATTTGTCGGATGCACAAAAGGATGAGGCATGGGGAAAATATAAGGGGAAGTATGTCAGATGGATGGGTCAGATTGTCTATAAGAATTTTAATGTGGCGTCTGGTTTACGAATCGGAATGATGCAAAAAGAAACGGGAGATATAGAGGTAAAGGTCGGTCTGACGAAAAGGGATAAGGTATTAAAATTCCAGGAAGGTGAAACGGTGCTCTATACAGGAAGACTGACAGAAAGGTGCGGAAGCCAATCTCCCTATATTTTAGAAGACGGCGATATTATAACGATTAAATAAATGGTAGAAGATAAAGTTAAGGGATGTTTTGTGGATGGGTTACCAGCCATATTCCGCTTAAGGCGGAAGGAGGTCGCCATGATAAAAAGATTGGTACTTATACCGATTATTGTTTTCATAACGCTCGTTGGGTTAAAAGGAATAGTAATCGCTGCGGAAGGTTATGAGACGGCAGTTAATGAAGGAAATGTCTGTGTTCGTAAGCAAATGTATCAGGAGGCGCTGGATGCCTATGAGCGCGCCATTCAGTTAAAACCGGACGCCTCTGAGGCGTGGTATAATAAAGCGGTTGTGCTTGATTATTTGGGAAAATATGGAGAAGCCGTCAATTCATTTGAAAAAGCCATCCAATATAAACCCGATTATTACGAAGCCTGGTATATGAAGGGAAGGGCTTTGGACCATGAGGCCCAGTATGAAGAGGCAATTAAAGCATTTGATAAGGCCATAGAAATAAAACCCGATTATATTCCTGCATTGTATAATAAGGGGAACGTGCTTGACCATATCGGAAACGTCGATGCGGCAGCCGAAACCTACGATCGCATTATAAAGTTAAAGCCGGATGCGTATGAGGCATGGAACAATAAAGGCCTGGCATT
>MHZD01000223.1:8478-12196 GCA_001828645.1 Planctomycetes bacterium RIFOXYC2_FULL_41_27
TGCGTATGAGGCATGGAACAATAAAGGCCTGGCATTGGCAAAGATTCCTGATCGGCGAAATGAAGCATTAGAGGCATACGACAAGGCGATTGCAATTAATCCAAAATATTATGAGGCATGGATTAATAAGGGCAATTGTTTTGTGAGGATACGCAAATACAAGGAGGCCGTTGATGCGTATGATAAGGCCATTGAAATAAAACCTACGGAACATGCTTCCTGGGCGGATAAGGGGTTTACCCTTGCGGATCTCGGGAGACACGAGGATGCCGTTAATGCCTTTAGTAAGGCGATTGAATTGAAACCGGATTCATATGCTGCCTGGAATGGGAAAGGACTTGCCCTGGATGCCCTGGGCCGGCACGAAGATGCCCTTGCTGCATACGAGAAAACGATTGAGATACAACCAGATTCTTATGGGGCATGGACGAATAAGGGGTTGGCGTTGTCACGTCTGGGAAAGCATGCAGAGGCCGTTGTGGCTTATGAAAGGGCGCTGCAGATCCAGCCGGATTCCTATGAAACCATGACGAATAAAGGAGGTGAGTTGTTCCAGTTAGGAAGGTATGAAGAAGCGATAAAAGCTTTTGATGGCGCTGTAAAGCTAAGACCTGATTATCCGCAGGTATGGAATAACAAAGGATATGCTTTGTTGCGGTTGGGAAAGCTAATGGAGGCTGTAAAGTCTTTTGATAAGGTAGCACAGATTATTACAGACGAGGAAGCTGCAAATATTCCGCGTCAGGCGAAAATTAAATACGAGGCGCTTAGTAATAAAGGGCTTGCTTTAGTTCAACTTCAGAATTATGAAGAGGCGGTGAAGGTATTTGACAAGGCAATCAGTATAAAGCCGGATATTTTTAGTTTGTGGTTAAATAAAGGGCTTGCCCTTGTCCAATTGAAAAAATATCCAGAGGCATTAGATGCCTTTAGTAAGGCAACGACACTGAGTGGCAATGTGTATGAAGCATGGAATTATAAAGGTTATGTATTCGAGGAAATGGGGAAACAGCAGGAAGCGCTGGATGCCTATGATAAGGCTATTCAGATTAAATCGGATTTTTTTATAGCATTAAATAACAGAGGCCTGGTGTTGGATGCCATGGGAAGCTATACAGAGGCGATAGAGGCGTACGATAAGGCCTTAAAGATAAAACCCAATTTTGATGCCGTATGGTTTAACAAAGCCTGTGCGCAGTCCTTGCTCTCAAGAAAGGAAGACGCCCTGGACTCACTGAAGAAGGCCATCGGATTAAATCCTCAGTATAAAAGTGCGGCAAAGAATAATCCCGATTTCTCGAAACTTGGAGGAGATGCGGATTTTCTCAAAATTGTAGGTGAATAGTTTCTTAATAAAAATATTTTTACATTTTTGGCAAAAACAATGTAGCACCGACTCTTGTGTAGCGCGAACTTCAGTTCGCAGGACAGCGACATAAATGTCGCGCTACATGTTCCGCTCGTTCGGGTTAGGAATTTCCATGTAAAAAATATAAGAAAAACAGAGATTGCGCAGACGGGTAAAAAAGTCTGTGTCACTGTAGTTGTCCCTTAATGGATTGACAATAAATAATCTGAACAAGTTTGTTGCCCGGACACTTCGACAGGCTCAATACAGGCACTTTGAAGATCAGGCACTGTCAGGGCTAAAGCCCAATTCAGATAAGACCGTCACTAACCCCAGCCTTAAGGCTGGGGTTAGTGGGTACACGGCCTACCGGGGCTTTAGCCCTGATGGGCATAGCAACATGAAGTTGTTCATGTTATTTATTGTCAATCCCTTAATGGGATCTTTGAAAGGATAGTTTTAAAATTTTCCTGGTATTGGAGGTGACCTTCACCCTGTTGTCCATACATATTCCTATAACCCAAATGGGTCGATCATTCATTACAACGATCGGGATAGTATCGCGTTCTTTTAAGGGGATTTTTTTATCAATAAAGAGGTCTTTAATTTTTTTGTGACCGTGAGTACCTAAAGGTGAAATGGTATCTCCCTCTTTTCGTCCTCTTACAGCTAGTGGCATTGTGATGCCTTGCAGGTCAAAGATTTCTTCGCCAGGAGTCTTTGTTTTTTTGTATACGTCCAGCGATAAGTCTTTAATGTCTAAAATTTCAGATACCAGTTGTCCCAATGGATGAATAGGGGTTGTGCCGGGTATTTGGATAGGAATTTCAGATAATAACGGCATACGAGGTTTGGAGGGGAGGTCTTTTTTAAAATAAAGCATCCCGTGTTCATGCCATAAGTAAAGTTTGCCAGGCAATAGGAAGTGTCGTCCTTTTCCTTTTTTGGCTATTTCATTTAATATTTTTGTATAGTGCTCATAGGTAATCTCCTTTAATGGAATCTGCAGTATATTCAATATTTCCTGGAATACTAAATGTTGTAATATCTTTGGCTGTTTTGTTAAAAAATGGGTATTGAGGGCATATGAACCTGCAGCGCTTTCCATCGTGGAGCTTTTTAATATTTTTTTTGCTTCCAGGGATAAATACTCATTATTTGCTGTGAAAATTTGGCCTAGCTGTATAAGGGTATTTTTGATATTTGGGTTATATTGTTTTTCTAATAATGGAATCAATTCGAGTCGTATCTTATTCCGAAGATATATGGTTTCATAGTTGGATGTGTCTGTTCTATAGTTTCGGTGTTCTTTTCCAAGATAATCGATAATTTCTTTTCTCCAGGTGAAGAGGAGTGGACGGACAATTTGTATCGTGGAGTCCGTGGTTAATGGCCGTTTTATAGGTATTCCTTCAAGACCCGATATTCCCGTTCCTCTGATTATTCGATGAAGAATGGTTTCTGCGTTGTCGTCAGCTGTATGCCCGACTGCTACCGCAGAAGCATTATACTTTTGTGATGATTCCGTAAAGAATTTATATCTCTCTATGCGCGCCGTTTCTTCGATTGAACGTTTTGTTTGGTTTGCAATTTCCTGAATATTTACATTTTTTAGAATAAAAGGCAGGGAAAGTTCTTTTGATAAATTTTCGACAAATTGGGCGTCCTCTTCTGAAGATTTTCCGCGGAGTTGATGGTTAAGATGGGCTACATAAAAGCGGAGTTGAAGGTCTTTGGCAGAATTAATTGAATGAAGAATATTTAAAAGAGCAACAGAGTCGGGCCCTCCGGATACTCCAACGACGACAGAATTATTGGATTTAATGAGGTGGTATTTATTTATGATTTTGAATACCCCGAAGGGCACTTTGTTTAATCGCATAATAAGAACTATAACTTTTTGGTTTGAGTAAATCAAGTTTAGAAATAGGTTGACTTTAGTTTCTGGGTTCGTAAAATATTTCCTTTGAATAGGCACAAAAATGTTAAGTTTCGTTAAGACTTCGATGAGAAACAGGACTCGGTATGAATAATAAGCGGAGACGTCTTTACCTGTTGGCAGTTCTTGTTTGTGTGAGTTTGTTATGTAAAGGTTTCTGGGATGTATGTTATGGAGAGCCAAAGAGAAATAAAATTTTACCCATAAATGTTGCCGGAATCGAGCTGGAAGTAGAATTGGCAACTACTTTTGAGGAGCAAAGTTTAGGTTTGATGTATCGCGATAAGTTGGAAGAAAATGGGGGCATGTTGTTTGTTTATCCCAGAGAAAACGTTCTTTCTTTTTGGATGAAAGATACCCGTATGCCCCTTTCAATAGCCTTTATTAAGGCGGATGGCCGAATTATACAAATAGAATCAATGAAGCCCTAT
>MHZD01000223.1:12327-14045 GCA_001828645.1 Planctomycetes bacterium RIFOXYC2_FULL_41_27
TAGGTAAGTCTGAACAGGCAAAAGTAAAAAAAGGGCATAGAGAGCTTGGGTTAGAGCTTTACGAGAAAGGGAAAAATACAGAGGCGATTGCAGAATTTAAGAAAGCTATAGCGGATAATACGGCAAATGTTGAGGTGTATTTCAAACTCGCATCTGCATATTATGACGAGGAAATGACACATGACGCTATTGATATGTATAAGAAAATTATTGAAATAGAACCAAATCATGTCGAGGCGCACTATGAGCTCGGTCTTGTTTACGTAGAGGAAGGATTGTGTGACGATGGGATAGGAGAATTGAAAAAAGTATTGGAGATAGATCCGAAGTATGAAGATGCTTATTATAGCCTTGGGGATGCGTATTATGATTGCAACAGAAAAGATGATGCTTTAAAGGTGTGGAAAACACTGCTTAAAGATAATCCTGAAGATAGTATTTTCCACTATAACCTGGGTGTTATCTATCGGGACAAGGGACAATTCAAGAATGCGATACTTGAGTTGCAAAAAGCAATTGCAAGCGACCCGAACAATGATCACGCGAAAAAACTATTACAACAGCTAACCACAAAAAAGCAACGGGTTAAAAGCACTGGGGATATTAAAAAAAATAAGAAAAAAGCCGAGAAGAAAAACACAAAGTAATCCTATTCTTTATCTGGTGATTGAGCAATGACAAGATTAGCGAGCATTATTAATGTGAAGGATGATTCAGAAATGGTTCTTGTACCATCGGGGGATTCTATCATGGGTGAAGAACGAAAGGTTGTGCATGTTGATGAGTTCTATATTGATAGATTCCCGATAACTAATTCCCAATATAAAAAATTTGTTGATGCCACAGGAGACAAAGAGCCCTTTTTCTGGAATAACGAGCGATTTAATAAACCATTACAACCAGTTGTAGGCGTTAGCTGGAATGATGCAGTTGCCTATGCGAGATGGGCTGGTAAACGACTCCCCAGGGAGATCGAGTGGGAAAAAGCAGCTCGAGGCGGTGACGGTAGAGAATATCCATGGGGGCACATACAGCCTGATAGCACAAGGGCAGTTTACAATCTGGATCCAAATACAGGCGCCCCGGCGCCAATTGGTGACCGGGAAGAAGGCATGAGCCCTTTTGGTTGTTATGATATGGCAGGGAACGTTTGGGAATGGTGCGAAGAGTGGTATGAGGAAGGAAAATTTCGCGTGGTAAGGGGCGGGTCGTGGGTAAACCACCAGTATATTCTGCGAAGCGCCTATCGAAGTTGCAGTTATCCTGATGGCAAAGATAACAATGTCGGTTTCCGCTGTGTAAAAGACGTTGAGTAATTATCTTTTTTTGATTCCCAAGGCATTCAGCGAAAGCCGAATGTCATAACTCCCATCGAATTTGAATTCTTCGTCAAAGACCTTTTTGAGGTCGTAAATATTTTTAAAATCATCTCTGGTATCCGTTTCAGTCTTTCCCATAAGACCGTTTTCCACTAAATTAAATACGATATTTCCAAAATCTGCGTCTTGGTTTATGCCCCATTCTTCAAATACGGTTAAAGCCATAAAGCCGAATTGCCTTGATGCATACTGTCTGATACCCTCCAGAAGCTGTCTTCCCGTTACGTGGCGGTCCTGATCGGTTGTTTTATGTTGATTTTTACCTAACATATTTGTGGTGTAATCAAGGGCTTCAAATACAAATTGATAGGCTTGTAAGGAATAACGGGGGTCTTTTTT
>MHZD01000224.1 GCA_001828645.1 Planctomycetes bacterium RIFOXYC2_FULL_41_27
CTTTCCACAAACGATGTTTATCTTATTTGCAGGGATACCTACGGCTATTGCAGGAGGCATCTGGCTTCAATACCTGTTTGGCTACAACTTCAGCGTTGCTGTCTGGGTGGGTTTCATCTCCATCTTTGGCATTGTGGATGACGATTCTATTCTCATTACCACCTATATCAACGATTTGTTCGGTAAAAGAAAGATGAAAAGTGCCCAGGATATCCGTGATACAATCCTGATGGCAGGCACCAGAAGGATACGGCCGTGTATGATGACGGCCGCCACCACGTTTATCGGCCTACTCCCCATCCTGTGGTCAACAGGCGCCGGCGCCGAGGTAGCCAAACCCATGGCGATTCCTTCTATTGGCGGTATGGCGATGGCGCTGGTCAGCGTCTTCATCATCCCTTGCCTCAACGCCTGGCACAAAGAACACAAGTTAAAGAAGGCACTAAAGAAAGATCCTGGTGTTGCGGAGACGGGGATTATTGTATAGTTCCTAGCGCGGCGAAGCCGCAACCAAGTCCCCCTTAAAAAAGGGGGATAAAGGGGGGTTGTAAAATTTATGTGATAAAGGTATTGCATTGATAAGGTAACGTTGGATTGTATAGAATTGCCAAAAATTTGAGTTATCTATGGATTATCACATGAAGATAGAATATTCAAAGACCGTTCGTGACATTCAAAATTAAGGTTGGGTATCGCTTACGTTCAACCCAACCTTACTCAACTCAGCATAAGCAAAAGAGGATCAGCTGCCCATGCTAATACAGGTTTTGAAATTCAAGTAGCCCCATGTTATGATGCGATAATGTTAGCTTTTCTGTCATTATGGAGGCCTATTTGTTAGTTCTCCTTGATTATACACTGATTTTCTGGCTGAGTTAACCTGATAGTCATAAAGGTTTATTAAAAAGTATAAATACGGAAGAAACCTTTGACGAGATAAGAAAAAAAGTCAAGAAATATATACCTTTGATAAAAAACAGGAGGCGAACATGGATATATATGAATATGCAATGCAAATGGAAAAAGACGGCGAAACTTTCTACCGCGAATTAGCTGGCAAGGTTGACAATAAAGGACTCAAAAAAATACTCACCATGCTCGCAAATGCTGAAGTAATTCATTACAACGTCTTTTTGAAAATGAAGATGAATCAGGGAATCCATTTGACAGACACACCGATACTATCAAATGCAAAAAATATCTTCACAAAGATGAAAGAAGAAAAAGATACGTTTGGTATCAACGTCTCGTATGTAGGATTATATAAGAAAGCCCAGGAAACAGAGAAAAAGAGCCAAATATTTTATTTAGAAAAAGCTGACGAAGTAAATATCCCATCCCAAAGGGAAATATTTTTAAAAATAGCAGAAGAGGAAAACAAACACTATTTCATCCTGGAAAACATCATCAATTTCGTTTCACGACCACAAACCTGGCTAGAAAATGCAGAGTGGTATCACCTGGAAGAATATTAATCACAGCGCCCCACGCACCTATAAAGGGTGCGGCTACTAAATTTTCGTACCAGAAGTTTTTCTTCAATAGCCTGCTGAGCCTGAATTTGCTCTTTTGTCGCTCCTTTTCTTTAAGTCTCAAGTCGTACTTCGTAAATCGTAAATTTTGTCATACTTATTGTTGTGCACTATGAGGAAGAATGAGAAGAAAAATGCTCCGGTATTCATTGCTATAAGGATTCAGATCGATAGCCCGCATCTTTTCATGATACTACACCACCAATCAATACCTTACAGCACTCTCCGTGCCTTTGTGGTTTTCAAACATTTTAAGGAGCCCACGCTGCCAGATGCTTGAGCAATTTCCATCTCCTCTGTATCTGAGCTTCAGCCTGCTTCGCCAGCGCTGCCGCAACTTCCGGATTGCTTACCCTCAGTACCCGGTAACGGTTTTCGTTATAGGCATACTCCTCAAAAGAAATGGATGGATCCTTGCTATCAATAATGAGCGGGTTCTTGCCCTGGGCTTCAAGTTCGGGATTATAGCGGTAAAGAGGCCAGTAACCACAGGCCACTGCCTTTTTCTGTTCCTCAATTCCCTTGCTCATATCGATGCCTTGTGCTATGCAGGTTGAATAGGCAATAATTAATGCAGGGCCATTATATGCCTCAGCCTCAGAGATTGCGCGTACCGTCTGAGCAGGATTTGCCCCGAAGGCGATTTGAGCAATATACACATTACCATACGTTGCCATCATCATGCCCATATTTTTTTTCGGTGTCCTTTTACCACCTGCCGCAAACGGGGCAACGGCCCCTAACGGTGTCGCCTTGGACATCTGACCGCCAGTATTTGAATAGACTTCAGTATCCATAATCAGGAGCTTCATATTCTCACCCGATGCCAGTACATGGTCAACACCACCATACCCAATATCATAACCCCATCCATCGCCTCCAATCGCCCATACAGATTTCTTCACCAGGTAATCAGCAAGAGAAAGCAGGCTCTTAGCCTCAACTGAATTATCTTGCGATAATCTCTTTTTCACTTTTTCAACACGAATCCTCTGTGTATCGATGCCTTCTTGTGTAGACTGATCGGCATTTTTTAATGAATCAAAGAGTTCTTTTGCATCTGCATATGAAGGATTTTTCGAAAGCTTATCCAGTAATTCGATTGCCTGTGTGTAAAACCTGTCCACAGTCTGTCTCATGCCAAGACCAAATTCGGCCGTATCCTCAAACAAGGAGTTCGACCACGCCGGGCCCCGGCCATCATCCCTCTTTGTATATGGTGTAGTGGGTAGATTTCCACCATAAATAGAAGAACACCCTGTAGAATTCGCAATGAGCAAACGATCACCAAACAATTGTGTCAGTAACTTTATGTAGGGAGTTTCACCACACCCTGCGCATGCACTGGAATACTCAAATAGTGGTTTCACAAACTGACTCCCTTTAACCGTCTTAACGTTAAACTTCGTAGGATCGGTTTCAGGCAAACTGAGAAAGAAATTGTAATTTTCTGCCTCCTCATGACGTAACGGTTCCTGGAGTCTCATATTGATAGCCTTAAAATCCGGGATCTTCTTCCCTTCGGCATCTTTCTTCTGTCCAGGACAATTGTAGACACAAGAACCACAGCCGGTGCAGTCTTCAGGCGCTACCTGAACGGTAAATTTCATTCCTTTCAGTTCTTTGCCCGCTGCATCAATGGATTTAAAATTGGGTGGCGCATCCTTTAGCAATGACGGATCATAAGCCTTTATCCTGATCGTTGCGTGCGGGCAGACAAATGAGCATTGGCCGCATTGTATACAGATATCAGGCTCCCAAATAGGAATATAAACTCCGATGTTCCTTTTCTCATATTGAGTAGTCCCCGTTGGCCAGGTGCCATCAGCGGGTATTGCTGAAACTGGTAAGGTATCCCCCTTGTCCGCAATCATCCTGGCCGTCACTTTCTTGACAAATTCGGGCGCATCTTCAGGTACAGGCGGCCGCATCCTGATCTTGCTGGTAACCTTATCAGTCACCTTCACCTCAACAATATTTTGCAATGCCTTATCAACGGCGGCGTAGTTTAACTTAACGACTTCTTCACCCTTCTTTATATAGGTCTTTTTAATCTCGGTCTTAATCGCCTTAATAGCATCGTCTTTTGGAATAATACCAGAAATTACAAAAAAGGCGGTCTGCATGATCATATTTATCCTTGAACCCAGCCCGAGCTCGTCAGCGAGTGAAATTGCGTCGATGATATAAAACTTCATCTTTTTATCGATAAGCTGCTGCTGTACCTCAACGGGCAAGGTATCCCACACCTCGTCCTTTTTCCGTGAGGTGGCGAGGAGAAATGTTGCACCTTCCTCTGCGTGGGACAACATATCAATTTTTTCCAGGAAGGCGGGATTATGACAGGCAATAAAATTACCTTTTGAAACGAGATACGGTTTAAATATCTTTTCCTTACCAAAACGGAGGTGAGATACGGTAGTTGAACCAGATTTTTTTGAGTCATAAACAAAGTACCCCTGTGCGTAATTATCTGTTTCACTCCCAATAATTTTAATAGTATTTTTATTCGCTCCAACAGTACCGTCAGCGCCCAACCCATAAAATAGCGCACGAAATTCTCCACGTCCTTCTGTTGTATATGACTCATCGTACGCAAGGCTGGTACCTGTAACATCATCGTTGATGCCTATCGTGAAATGGTTTTTTGGTTTGCTGAGTGAGATATTGTCAAATACCGCCTTTACCATAGCTGGAGTGAAATCTTTTGAGCCAAGACCATAACGGCCTCCGACAATTTTAGGATAATCTTTAAATTTGACAGTCCCCTTTTCCATTGCCTCACCGATGGCAGTCCTGACGTCAAGATATAATGGTTCACCGATCGCGCCGGGTTCCTTGGTGCGGTCAAGGACGGCAATTGATTTGACACTCTTTGGTAGACTTTCAACAAAGTCATCAATATCGAATGGCCTGAAGAGCCTTACCTGAACCAGTCCCAATTTCTCCCCTTTTGCATTAAGGACACTAATTGTATTTAAGATTGTCTCTCCTGATGACCCCATGGTCACGATAATCCTTTCAGCATTGGGATCGCCAACGTAGTCATAAAGTTTATATTGCCGTCCAATGATACTGGCAAATTTATCCATCATCTTCTGTACGATACCCGGGGTTGCATTGTAATATTTGTTTATCGTTTCTCTTCCCTGGAAATACACATCAGGATTCTGTGCAGTACCACGTATGTATGGATTATCAGGGGTGAGCCCCCTCTTACGGTGAGCTATAACAAGGTTGTTGTCAATCATTGCACACATATCATCAAAAGTTACCTCTTCAATCTTCTGGACCTCATGGGATGTCCTGAAACCATCGAAGAAGTGCAGAAACGGCACTCTGGATTCAAGGGTGGCCGCATGTGCAATCAGGGCAAAATCCATCGCCTCCTGGACATTTTGGGAGCACAACATGGCAAAACCGGTAGCCCTTGCAGCCATCACATCTGAGTGATCTCCAAATATCGACAATCCCTGACATGCCAGGGATCGGGCGGTTATATGAAAGACTGTGGGTGTCAGTTCACCTGCGATCTTGTACATGTTTGGGATGAGTAACAGCAGTCCTTGAGAGGCTGAAATCGTGGTAGCCAGGGCACCGGTGGTAAGGGAGCCGTGCACTGCCCCTGCAACGCCTGCCTCAGACTGCATCTGGCTAACCTTTGGCACCGTCCCCCATATATTCACCTGCCCTGCCGCTGACTTCGCATCGCAAATCTCTGCAATGGGTGATGAAGGGGTAATGGGATAAATCGTGATAATTTCATTTGTGGCATGCACCACATGCGCGCATGCCGTACAGCCATCGACTGTTATCATCCTGCGACTCATTTCTTTCTCCTTATTGTTTTCAATGCATTATCAAAAACGTAACCACCAG
>MHZD01000225.1 GCA_001828645.1 Planctomycetes bacterium RIFOXYC2_FULL_41_27
TCAATCCTTCCCTTGCCGAATTTGACGCCATTATGGATGAGAAAATGGCCGCTGTCCATTGAGGTTTTTATCCACAGATTGCACAGAATTTACAGATAGAAATATAAATAATCTGTGTAATCTGAGAAATCTGTGGTTCCAAATGTTTTTTATCGGGCTGAAGTTCTGTGGTTATTTTTAAAACTTGAAGGGGGTTTAATTATGCCAGTAAGCGTACGCATTCCAACGCCGCTCAGGACGCTCACCAAGGGCGCTGACGAGGTAAAGGTGGAAGGAAAGAATATTAAAGAAGTTATCGAAAGTCTTGAGGCAAATTATAAGGGGATTAAAGAGAGAATCTGTGATAACGAGGGCCAGATCAGGCGGTTTGTTAATTTCTACCTCAACGACGAGGACATCCGTTTTATAGGCAACATAAACACGCCGGTAAAAGACGGAGACCATATTTCCATAGTGCCCGCCATCGCCGGCGGCAATTGAACTGAGGCTTGGGAGATGTATTACCAAACCTTCATATTTCAACCATCAACAGTAGAGATAAATAAAATATTGAATTATGAATGTCCTATACCAGAACGGGTCGGAAAGGTTCTTTGAGGGGGAATTACGATTTTTTAAAATCTCAAATCGTAATTCGTAAATCGTAAATTTTTGCTAAAGGTGTCAAAATAATTTTGGGAAGATACTATTATACTTATAAACACTTTTTAAAATGAGTAAATATTGCTGGATAATGGCACATGTCTCCTGAGAAAACAAAACTGTGCCCGGAATGCGGATCAGAGTATTATGCGCATATATCAGCATGCGCCGACTGCGGCGTCCCTCTGAAAATGCCTGAAGAGATCGTGAAAAAGAATGATAATAAACCGGACGTTACCGCGCATATCCACGACGAATGGGTCGCAATCCGTGAAGAAGAGAAAGAAGGCATCCGGGAGTTATCGGATTTACTTTCGAGAAACGGCATTTCTTCTAAAATTGCATTGGCTCCGGGTTGCAGTACGGGAAAGTGTGGATGCCGGTATCTTCTTTTGACAGCGAAAACAGATGCGCGCACCGCACACGATTGCATTGAGGAATACCATACAGAAAAGCATCCTGAAATC
>MHZD01000226.1 GCA_001828645.1 Planctomycetes bacterium RIFOXYC2_FULL_41_27
TAATCCAGGCAACCTCAAACTTACCTTTGACAAGGAAGGTTATGTTCCGCTGTATGTGCCGTTATCTCTTGATGAAAAAACAGACCTTTCTGTAGGTGATATTACTCTGTGGAAGATACCGCCAAAGGGTGGACTTTTTGTTGTGGGCGAAGGTGATTACAGAGAAATTAACAATACCGAATATTATTCAGAAGCCAGTAGTAAAGAAAGGCGTTTTTATGTAAAAGGTTCGCCTACTGTGATTAAAGGTCAGGATCTCAGAATCATCGATTTCCAAACAGATAATCCTTTGGTGGTCGGGAAAACGCTTTACAGCGTTGATTCAAAGGGTTCGTTAGGCAGTATTGTATTTTATCCTTCACAAAAATACGTTTTGAATAAAGAGGAAGATACCTATACCAAGATTGCAGATAACGTAGGCATGAGGAAGATCAGTTTACCACCGGGTAGATATTTTTATTGCACTGGAGAAATTACTATACGCTCGAAGATTGGATTTGGATTCTTTTTCGAGATATCCTCTTAGGCTGGGGATTCCTTCTTTTGGGTGGGGATATTCTCGGCAATAATCTTTCTTAGTTCATCACCTTCAACGACCTCTTTTTCCATAAGAAGTTTTGCGAGTATCTGCAAACGATCCTTATTGTTCATGAGGATATCTTTTACTCTTATATGGGTATCGAAGATGATCTTCTTAACTTCACTATCAATTTCTTTTGAAACTTCCTCGCTCAATTCTCTGCCAGTACGGAACCCGAAATCAAAAAATTGCGGTTTCTTGCCATTTTGAAATGTCATGGGCCCCAATTTTTCACTCATACCATATTCTCTTACCATACTCATAGCTATGTCCGTTGCTCGTTCCAGATCATTCTGTGCCCCTGTAGAGATTTCATTAAAATGAATTTCTTCAGCCACACGACCACCCAAAAGTACGGCAAGCCGGTCTAATAATTCCGATCGCGTCAGCAAATATCGATCTTCTGTAGGTAA
>MHZD01000227.1 GCA_001828645.1 Planctomycetes bacterium RIFOXYC2_FULL_41_27
CCAGACACTACGGCCCCACCAACCATACCGCATGCAAGGTAGTATCCGGTTTTAAGTTCAACCATCGCCATATATTTATCTACTGAAAAATCTTCCGCCGCCCTCGCGTTGATGTCAAGCGCCTGACCTTCTACCGTTTTTTCGTAGGTTAGCGTAAGTATTTGCAATAAGTGTATCTTTTTTTCTAATGAGACAGGGCTTGCTAACACACTTTTATACGCGCACGCAAGAAGATAATCACCTGCATTAATTGCATTGGCCGTCCCATATTTCACCCATACAGTAGGCTGGTCTCGTCTTATCGTATCACCATCCTCAATATCGTCGTGCATGAGGAACATATTATGCAGAATCTCTATAGCGAGGGCAAAATGTACCGCATCATTAGTATTTCCTCCCAATGCCTCACAGGTAATTAAACATATTGCAGGCCTTACTCTTTTGCCTCCTGTGTGCAGATGATGCCATATTGGCTCACTTAAATAATCATTTTTATGAGGCGGAATGATCTCTTTCAACAATTCATCTATCTTTGCGCCGTAAATTTTAATAGATTCCTCTATACGCATACCTGACCCTCTTGCATAACTCTATGACGTCGGTATAGCCACAGCCATAAAGAAAAAGTAACAAATAGGCAGTAAGCAGTTGGCAATGAAAATTTATCGCTCTCTGCCCACTGCCTATTGCTAACTAATGGCTATTCCCTTCCAAGGAATTCACCAGTTCTTGTATCTACTTTGATTACTTCACCATTATTGATGAACAGAGGAACCTTTACAACAAGCCCTGTCTCTAATTTTGCAGGTTTATAAACATTCACTACCGTGTCTCCCTTCATCCCCGGATCTGTTTCAACAATCTTCAAAGAGACAGACGTAGGAAGTTCCACTGAAAGCGCCTTCCCCTCATAAAAAGCAATCTTTGCCTGGCTGTTTAACGTCATATAAGGCATGGCGTCTTCAACCGCCTCTTTAGGCAATAATACCTGCTCATAATTTTCTGTATCCATGAAGCAATAATTCTCCCCATCCTTATACAGATACTCCATCGTGCGATGCTCCAGGAATACATCTTCTAATTTATCCGTAGACCGGAATCGTTTCTGAACGACATTTCCCTGTTTCATACTTTTCAGTTTTGCCTGTACCATACCACGCCAATTTCCCGGGGTCACGTGTTGATAATCAACCACCAAATACAATTCACCATCCATTTTTATTACGGTACCCCTTTTAATTTCTGTAGCGCTTACCAATTTAATAACTCCTCAATAAAAGTAACAAAACAAATATTATATAAATTCTGTCATCACAGTGTCTGCGACAAATAATCCTTTTTCCGTGAGTTTCAATCTCTCACCCTTATAACTAATCAAACCATCCTTTGATAAACTGTTTATCTGCTCTCCAAATTGATCCTCAATTTTATAACCGAAGCGTTTGTAAAAATCGGCATTTGATATTCCCTGACGGAGACGTAACGCCATAATAACGGTTTCAGATGCAAATTGATTGATCTGTAAATGTTCATGGAAAGACTTTATATTTTTATTCTCGTTTATTCCATCGGTATATTTACATATGTCTTTCTCATTTGAAGTCCTCACACCGTCAATCAAAGAAAATGCCCCCGACCCGACCCCCACATAACCCATATTTTTCCAGTAAACGTGATTATGGACACATTCGTCCCCATATTTTGCGAAATTCGAGATTTCATAGTGATTATAGC
>MHZD01000228.1:0-3226 GCA_001828645.1 Planctomycetes bacterium RIFOXYC2_FULL_41_27
CTTCTTTTGTGTAACCACGCCTTCATGAAGTTCTGCCGCCATATATCCTGCTGAATACAATGAAGACGCAAAACCCACAATGGTAACGATCTGGGTAGTAAGGACACTCAAGGAATCCATATAAAAGAAATTATTTAGCCCTGCGAGGGAGCGATGGACGTAAATATTGTAGTTAAGAAATATATTGTATAGTAAAGCGATAAAACTACCGGCAATACTTATATATTTTGATACGCTATGTTTCCCTGTGAGAACGCACGCAATAGCAGTTATTAACGGTATAATCAAAAGCCAGAGTATTATCATTTTTTATTCAGATGTTTCCGGTTTCCAGTTTTTAGTTTCCAGTTTCCAGTTTAGAGTTGGATTGTTTTTTGTATTTTTGACCCCTGATTGTTGTACCGTTGAGGTAAGTTATCAAACCTTTGATCATTTTACTAATCTCATCCGAGAAATTGTATAATTCATTAAACTTTTCTTTATCGATGTATTCTCGGTCTAGCGCCCTATATAGCTGTGAACGAACTTCTCCACAAGACCCTTTAGCTATTCCAAGAAACTGAATAAACTCACCTTTTCCACCTCTTTCAAATCCTTCCGCTATATTATCCATTATAGACCCACTTGCCTTCAGTATTTGACCTTTTAACTCATAATCTTTTGAAAACCTTCCGATTTTAGTAATAGCATAAATCTCTTTCGAAAGTTCTCTTGCCTTTTGCCAAGCGCTGATATCTTCAAACCTTTTGATAGTAGCCATTTTTTGAACTCCAAACTCTAAACTCTAAACTGGAAACTCTAAACTAATCATTCCCTGAGTTCCCTTAAGAAGCCTGTATCAATGGTATCGAAGGATTCCTTGATTCTATATAGGTAAACCCCCATAATAATCACGCTCACCAGAATATCGAAAAATACTCCTAACTCCACTATAAGGGGCATACCATAAGACGTGGACAAGGCGGCAAAAAAAAGACCGTCTTCCATGGTAACAAGTCCAAGGATCTGGGTAATGGCCTTCTTTCTCGTGATCATTGCAAAGAATCCCACAAGGGTAATAGCGAGTGAAACGGGTAGGCAATGCCGCATAAAGGTATTTTCAAATTGGATGACAGGTAGAGTTGCATAGTATGCAATAAGGATAATACCGCAAGAGATCAGCAGTGATAATGTATAACTAATATAAGACTCCACCTCTTTTTTAATATTAACTTTGTCAACGATATAAAAGATAAATCCTGGAATAATAACAACCTTCAGCACCAGCGAGACGCCTGTTGTAATATAAATGTGATGGATACCAGAAAAATAGGCTATAAGACCACTGGTTAATGTCAGTAGAAAAGATCGAAAGACACATGCCCATATACAAGTCTTTACCCGGCTTGTGCCAATGAGCATAATTGTTGACAGGAGCATTAAAACTGCTAATACATCAATAATCTGAGAATTTACTACGATGTGCTGTTCCATGATAATTAACTCACCACATAAAACGAAATAATTGCCAGAAGAGATAGAATAAATGATGTGCCTAACAGGTTTGGTATACGAAATAACCGGACCTTTGCAAGCGAAGACTCTAGTATAACGATCGCTAAGGCAAAAAATCCGATCTTAACAAGATATAACGCAAAAGAAATAATCAGTCCTGGGAAACTAAAGCCAGTAGTAATCCCCCAGGGGAAAAAGGTATTCACCAGGATAGTCAATAACAACAGCAGCTTCATGGAAGATGCCCACTCTATCAGGGCCAGATAACGCCCGGAAAACTCAAGGATCATCCCTTCATGAATCATCGTCAATTCCAGATGGGTAAAAGGATTATCGACTGGAATCCTTCCTGTCTCAGCAATAATAACGATGACAAAGGCTGCAAATGCCAATAAGAGGGATGGATTCAATGATTTGTAATTAAGCAATGTACCGGTGATATTGCTGAGATTGGTGGAGCCAACGGTTAAGGAAACGGTAAATATAGAAAGCATCATGGCTGGTTCTGCCATGGAAGATATTGCCATCTCCCTACTCCCACCCATACCCCCGAAGGCGCTTCCTGTATCAAGGGAAGATAATGCCAGGAAAAATCTTCCCAGGGCAAACAGGTATATGATTAGGATAATGTCGCCTATGAAATTGAGCGGCACCTGTGATGACAGCACCGGCACGAGCAACGCTATGAGTAAGATTGAAACAAACGTAACATAAGGGGTTGCCCTGAAAATCCACGAGGCTGTCTCTGAAACCACCACATCTTTTTGGAGCAGCTTGACAAGGTTATAATACGGCTGGAATAAGCTCGGACCCCTTCGACACTGTATACGCGCCTCCATCTTATTAATAAATCCCTTTACCAGAGGAGACAACCCTACAATGACAACAATCTGCAAAATAGGAAGTAGTATGCTTGAGACCATTTTCAAAACCCTGTTACTCTTGATAAATATAGAACATAATTGCAATTATTAAGGTTACAAATATATAGACAAGATACACATGAATACTGCCGGTATGCACCCACCGTACCTTATTTGATATATTTAAAACATAGCTGGAAATAGGATTGTAAAAATATTTTTCAAATATCGGCGTTATTTCACCAATATAGGTAATAGATTTAACAAAATATTTAGGGACAGCATACGTAATGCGGCTCTCTCTTCGGGGTCTGTATAAATTACTAAAGATAACCTTAAACGGTTTTGTGAAGGCGGTAGCAGTATACCCGAATCTCGGTTCCGGCGATATTCCGCACGTCCAGGTTTCATATATCTTCTTTGTGAAGCCGGGCCTTAGTAGGGTTAAGACTCCAAAAGTGACCGCGAAAAGTATCAAGCCAAATACTGAAGCGCTTTTTGGAGATAACTCTGTAAAATTGGTATGGACTGACCTTGTTTGCAACCAATCATATAAAGTAATAGTATGTATAATATTTGTGCCCAGAAGATGTGTATTTACCTGATTAATGGTCGTCATAATCTTTGCTGGGAAAAGACCCATAAATACACACAATGCGGCTAAAAACCCCATACTGACGAGCATAACAATCGGAACCTCTTTTGCCTTTTTTGCATGCTCAGAACGCGGCAATGCAAGAAATGAAATCCCGAATGCCTTGATAAAACACGCTGCGGCCAGCCCCCCTGCCAAGGCAAGAGTAGCGCCACAAATGACCGTTATTATTTTAAAAAACACTGACGGCAGACTAAAGCCATTGAGTATGGAC
>MHZD01000228.1:3324-4306 GCA_001828645.1 Planctomycetes bacterium RIFOXYC2_FULL_41_27
CTTTATTAACCCCCCGAATTCTTCAATATTATTTGTGTGTGTCGAATAGTAGATATTCCCTGCACAGCCAAAAAGCAGGCACTTGAATACCGCATGATTAATCACATGATAAAGGCCTGCAATCATGGCAAGAGAGGATAATGCCATTAAATTATAAGACTTAAAAATCATAGATAATCCAATCCCGATAAGGATGATGCCAATATTTTCTATACTGTGGTATGCAAGCAGCGTTTTCATATCATGCTGCATAAGGGCATAAAGCACACCCAAAATGGTAGAAGTAGCGCCTATAATGAGGATGACAATCCCCCACCAGGGTGGACAAGGTGTAAGGAATTCAAAGTAAAATCGTATAAAGCCATAAATAGCCGTCTTGATCATGACGCCTGACATAACCATCGAGACATTGCTTGGGGCAGCGGGATGCGCCAAAGGAAGCCAAAGATGAAGGGGGAAGATGCCTGCCTTTATGCCAAAGCCGGCAATTACCAAAAAAAATACAATATTTTTGTATATCCCAGGCATCTGAGCGCCAATATGCCTGAAATCATCAAAACTGAATGTAAAAGTACCGGCATAAGCAGACATAATGAAAAAGGCAACGGCAAGAAGTCCTGAACCAACATGTGCCATTACGATATATACAAAACCTGCTTTCCTGTTAGCCTCATTTTCATGCTCAAAGATAACGAGGAAGAACGAGACTAACGTCATCGTCTCCCATACAATCATAAATACTAATGCGTTATTGGCTGTCACTACTAAAAGCATGGACAAGAGAAAAAGGTTATAGGTAAACCCCAGGAACCGGGTATCACGTTTATTTACATACAATCTTGTATACCCTAATGAATAGACAGAAGCTATAAAACCAATACCAGATATGGCGAGCATAAAAAATGAGGCGAGCGGATCTAATAAAAAATTATATTTTATGATGGCGTGATATATTAAGAAATCAAGACGTATTACAGCGCCG
>MHZD01000229.1 GCA_001828645.1 Planctomycetes bacterium RIFOXYC2_FULL_41_27
GTTAGGGATTCATCGTCTATGTCAATTTTCACTTGTCTCATCACCTTGTTCCCGAAGAGATCTACTGCGGGAAATGGCGCCAGCCCTTTCGTGCCAGCGCCTATTGCATAAATTTTAATGCCAAAGGTTTTGGCTATTTCTGCGGCAGTAAAGGGATCTATTTCTCCCGCATTGTTTCTTCCGTCTGTCAGGAGAACTGTCACCTTACTCTTTGCCTTAGTGCCCCTGAGCCTATCCACAGACGAACTAATGGCAGAGCCTATCGCTGTGCCGTCTTCTATCATCCCAATCTCCACCTTTTCTAAAAGTTGTAATAACATCCCATAGTCGAGAGTCATGGGACATTGCGTATATGCCCGTCCGGCAAAAACGACCAAACCGATGCGATCATTTGTGCGCCGCTGAATAAAATCTTTCACCGCCTGTTTAATGACATAAAGTCTATTATACCGTTTGCCTCCCATCTCAAAGTCTTCCGCCAGCATACTCCCCGAAACGTCCACAGCAAGCACAATATCTATCCCTTCGGTCGTTACCTTTGTTTGTTCGTTTCCGTATTGAGGTCGCGCCAGGGCAACCACAAGCAGCACAATGACTGCAGACCGGAGTATAATCAATATATATCTATGACGTTGAAAAAATGAGGGTTTTAATTTCTTTAGCGTCTCTAGAGAAGGAAAGAGAACCTGGTTTGTTACCTTACGGCGAAGGTAAAAATAAACTAAGGGCGGAAGAATAACAACAATTAATAAAAGTATTAAAGGATCATGAAAAATCATTGAGCGCAATTATTATCTTTAAAATACTATATGGTTGACAGATGAATTTGTTCACCTTTTTCAATGGCATTCCATATATCTGATTCGGGAAGTTCTCTATCTATGAGAATATCAACCATAGCATGAAGAGCATCGTTGGTGGTTTTCAGAAGTTCTTCTATCCCTCTCTCTGGTGTAAAATACCTGTTTATAATTATCCTGTCTTGTTTATAAACTCGGGCGCCCGCTAACTCTTTCCGATCACCCATGTCTAACTCGTATTCCATTAAAATACCCTTATTCGTAAAATCAATATTTAAACACACATTAATGCCGTCTATCGTCAATAATTTAACATCTTGTTTCTTAGAAAGGATTTCTTTAATCTCCGGTGTACAATAAATACCCCACACTGTCTGCAAATTTTGTTTAAGTCTCGCAAGTTCTTCCTCTGAAACTTCACGCATTTGTACCCTTGATGCCTTTTTACCTGCAACACCTTTTCCGCGGCTCATATACTTATCTAAAAATTTTTCTGGCGCTTTTACCATTTTTTTACCCTTTTAAAAAAGGTTTAAAATAGACGTTACCTTCACTGTTCCAAAACGTAAATCCAGACAAAAATAAACACCTTCCGCTGGTGAGTACAGACAGGTTTTAAACCTGTCTCTACAAAATGTTACCCATTCATTTTCTATCGGCAACCACCTCCTTCTCTTCTAAACGTTCCTTCGTTTCGTCTATAAACCGTTTCGCTGCATCATAGGTCTCTTTAATTTCCAACTTAGACGGCCCGTATTTAGCATACTTTACCATATCGCAACGCTCGAGAAATTCCCGAATCAATATTTTATGAGTAGCGTCTAATTGATTCGTATGCGCCATTTCCGTGAGAAATTCTTCTGTCGTTCGCTCAGGCGCCAATAAACCAAATCGCGCTTCAATATAGTGGCGCAAAATATTGGTTATACGATAATAATACTCCTTGACTAAACCTTTCGCTATCAAATCCTCCTTTGACAACCTCTCCAGTAATTCATAGGCAATCTCTTGAGGCGTTCTTCTGATAAATTGCTGTTCCTGAATTTTAGATCGCTTTTTAAATTTATAGACCAATCCATAAATAACACCTGATAACAAGAGCGCTCCCAGACCAACAGAAATCCATACAATCAAACGCTTGATACTCATGGGTACGTCAACTGGAGGAAGAATATCTTTTATATCGCCCGGAATTTCTCCTTCTTTTATAACCCCCTTGATATCAATAATTACTTCATTTGTAGCAACTTCACCATCACCCTGACTCCCTTTGTATTTGATTTTCAAAGACGGAATCGTTTGACGACCAATTTCATATGAACTCAGTACGTAGTTTCTTTCAACAACCGGATACACGTCTTTTTCTCTTTTAGGCGTTTCTGCAAGGCCAGTTTCTTTTATAGCAAATACACCGATTTGCCCACTGACTTCAGGGAATTGCAAGGTAATATCGTCCGTGTATTTTACCTGAATTACAAATTTTATCTTATCGCCAATCGTTACTTCATTTTTATCAACATGTGCAGTTACCTTTACGAATGCCTTACTTTCAGTATCATGTGATTTTTGAGCAAAGGCAATATCTTTTGAAGATATTAGTGTATAAACAACCAACGCCAAAATCAATAGTTTACTCAATATCTAATACCCTTTTATAGCCATGTCAAATAAAGATTGTTTTTTTCGAGTTAATCCCCCTTAGAAAAGGGGGGGTTAAGGGAGTTGTGTTTTTTCCGGGGTTATTCTACAACCCCCTAGCCCCCTTTTCGTTCGACTGAGCGCTCACGACGAAGTCTAAGGGGGATTCTCAATGCCATACATCGTATAACCCGTTTAAATAAAATGAAAATTCCTGTACAATCAAGTTACAAATACTTTATGAATTTTCTTTAATATCTCTTTTCCCGCATCCTGAAGAATCGGACAATGGGCTCTACATGATGTCTGTTAGTATTGATCAGGATTTCATCAACACCCATTGATCGAAACAATCTTGACTGCTCCTGCATCCGTCGGTTGTTCAAAGCGCCAAATTCTTTTCTTGCGAGCGAATCTGCCGTGTCAAGCAGCAGTATCTCGCCCGACTCTGCATCTCTTAATTCAATAAAACCCACGTTGGGTAATTCCTGTTCTCTGGGGTCTGCAATGGTAATTGCAATCATGTCATGCCTTTTATTCGCAATACGCACCGCATGCGAATAATCATTTGCTATAAAATCAGACACGACAAACGAAATTGTACGCCGATGGGTTATCTTGTTTAAATATTCTAACGCAACGGATATATTTGTCCCTTTGCCAGTCGGCTGTGAGCACAGAAGTTCTCGGATGACTCTCAGCACATGTTTCGGACCTTTTTTGGGTGGGATAAATTTCTCAATTTTGTCCGTAAACATAATCATGCCGACCTTATCGTTATTTTTTATGGCAGAAAACGCCAAGATTGCGCAGATTTCCGTTGCGACCTCGTTTTTCAAATGCTTTATTGACCCAAAATTTCCCGAGGCGCTCACGTCGACAAGAAGCATCACCGTTAATTCACGTTCTTCTACATAACGTTTAATAAAGGGGCGTCCCATACGGGCAGTCACATTCCAGTCAATCGTTCGGATTTCATCGCCAGGTTGATACTCACGCACCTCGTCAAACTCCATACCCCGTCCTTTGAAAACGCTGTGATACTCACCTACAAACGCCTCATTGACAAGACGACGGGTATGAATCTGTATTTGCCGGATTTTTTTTAATATATCTTTTGGGATCATAACTTATACTTTATGGCACTTCCACGTTGTCAAATATCTTTTGTATAATTCCCTCAGAATTTATTTCCTCAGCCTCAGCCTCGTATGTCACGATTATACGATGACGAAGGACGTCCATCCCTATAGACTTAACATCCTGAGGAGTCACAAATCCCCTGCCTTTTATAAATGCATGCGCCTTGGCGGCAAGCGTAAGATAGATTGTTGCACGCGGGGAAGCGCCGTATTCTATGAACTCTTCCAATTCCAGGTTATACGCCTTTGGATCCCTCGATGCGAATACGATATCAATAATGTAATCCTTGATTTTGTCATCTATATAAATCTCATCTACTAAGGCGCGCAATCGGAGAATATCTTTGGGGGATATCACGGGATTTACATTAAAATCCCTTTTAGTCAACGCCATGCGTTCCATAATCTCACGTTCTTCTTTCTTATCGGGATATGTAATATTCAATTTAAACATAAACCGGTCCACCTGCGCCTCAGGTAACGGATATGTGCCCTCATGTTCAATTGGATTTTGGGTAGCCAATACAAGAAATGGGTCGTCCAACTTAAATGTCTGGTCTCCGATTGTAACCTGTCTTTCCTGCATCGCCTCCAGGAGTGCGCTCTGAACCTTTGCGGGGGCGCGGTTGATCTCATCGGCCAGGACAATGTTGGTAAAGATAGGGCCTTTCCTCACCGTAAAATCACCACTTTTGGGATTATAAATGAGGGTGCCGATCAAATCGGCAGGGAGTAAATCCGGCGTGAACTGTATCCTCTGGAAACCGGCTTGCAATGATTT
>MHZD01000230.1 GCA_001828645.1 Planctomycetes bacterium RIFOXYC2_FULL_41_27
ATGCATACAGGCAAGTACAATCCATAGCATATATTTCTTCTTCATCAGCGAGAACGGAGACTTCGTAGGGAAATGGTTCGCTGCCTGAAACTGCTGCCGTTAATTCCCCGTCACGATATTTTAAATTAAGGACACGGCCGCTTCTAAAATAGGAGAGCCCGCGGCTAAAGACGCCATTATTCGTAAGTGATTTGATATATTCGGCTGTAATAGAATTTAATGAGGAGGTATTCATCAATTCATACTCCTTGTAAGAGGAAATAAAGATTTTGGAATTTTAATAATATACAATATATATACCAATTTGCCAATAAAAAGTCAACTAATGACATTTATTGTAGAGACAGGTTTCAAACCTGTCTCTACCCTGCAGGGCAAATTATTATCGTTCCAGGTGTTTTTTAAGAAACCAAACTGTTACGAAAAATATTTAATAAATCTTCTCATATTAAAAGTTATAAGCTATACTTTTAATATAAATTTCCTTGTTAAAAGTTTTATGAATGTGGTGATGAAAAAGATATTTTTAGCCTAGTTATTTGTTTTGTCAGATTATCTGCGGTAGCAATGTTTCGCTTAATCAAAAAATTACACAAAGTTTTTGATATGTTGAAGGATTATGAACTTTAAACTTGAACCTGAAAAGATAGATGCCCTTATTCAAATGGCAATCAAGGAGGATATTGGGACAGGGGATGTCACGACTGAGAATCTCATTCCCGATAGCCTGATTGCAGAAGGGTCATTTGTTGCAAAGGAGGGCGGCGCTATCGCAGGATTGCCCGTTGTTGAATACTTCTTCTCGAAACTGGACAAAGGTGTTTCTTTAAAACAAAACGTTAGGGATGGGACTTTTGTCAAGAAGGGAGAAAACATCGCATCGATAAAGGGCAGTGCGAAGACTTTGCTTTCGGGTGAGCGCATTGCCTTGAATTTCCTGCAAAGACTGTCAGGGATTGCGACTCTGACAGCACAGTTTGTTGAACGTATAAAGCCGTTAAAAACTCATATTATGGATACGAGAAAGACCATTCCTGGCTGGCGATACCTGGAAAAATACGCTGTCGCAGTGGGTGGTGGCGTCAACCACAGGATGGGGCTTTATGACCAGGCGCTTGTGAAAGACAATCATCTGGATATTCTAAAAGTAGAGACAGGTTTGAAACCTGTCTCTACTTCCCATATCAGCATTATTGAAAAGGCAGTATCTGCATTACGAGAAAAAATAAAAAAAGGGATTTTGGTAGAAGTGGAAACAAGAACCCTAGAAGAGGTTGCGGACGCCCTTAAAGCAGGGGTCGATATAATCTTATTTGATAATATGAACATTACACAACTCGAAGAGGCTGTAAAAATGGTTAAAAACTGGAAACCTTCCAAAGGAAAACACAAGCCACTTACGGAGGCATCAGGAAATATTACCATGAAAAATGT
>MHZD01000231.1 GCA_001828645.1 Planctomycetes bacterium RIFOXYC2_FULL_41_27
GGCTTCAAACTGTAAATAAGCCATAGTTCCGGTAGCATCTTGCGTAAGGGTTTGATCGACAGAAATGGCGATCTCTTCACCAACCTTTAGCTTGCCAGAGACAAGATGCGAGCTGAAAATTTTTTGTACGATATTTTTCCCCATTTTAGTCCTTTTACTCGTCGATTATTGCATTAAAAGTAGTTATTATTTTCAACAAATATGTGAACAAAAAAAATCCCACCGTTTTTAGGCGGTGGGATTATGTTAAATGAATCTTGAAATTATTTCAAGTCAATTAGTATTACCTGTGCGTTGTTGGGAGCTTTACCAGTCCCGTGCCCCCAAAGAGTAACACTTCAATATTTTGCGGTAAAAATGTTTTACTATAGTTATGAGATTTATTTGGACCATGGCAAGACTGGCAGGTGATCAATTCTTTAGTAATCAGACCCTGACTGCGCATTCCTTGCACCTTCCCGAAGATTGACCTTTCACTGGTGTCTAACTGAGAATGCTCTGGCCCTCCAATATGGCACTTTTCGCAGGCATCATATGCCCTTGCATCAGCCACCGAAAACTTGTGGCTTGGATGACAGGCATTACAACTTCCTCCGACCCTATCGAATTCATAGCTTAATCCCAATTTGTGACATTCTTTACAATCTTTTATATTCAACAATCGTGTGCTAATCACGTTAAATTTACTGGTGGCAGCTACAGGATGCCCCTGTAGATGCGCGCTTTCTCTGAAGTCAACATATTGATTCTGATGGCACTCGCCGCAGGTGCTTGCAGAAACGTGGCCTCGCTTCCTTGCAATGAAACGGTGGTCATTTCCGTGACAGCTTATGCAGGTTACACCCTTTACAGCATGGGCACCTTTTGTCCATTCCTTCACAACATCGGGTGTCGCCATTCTATGACATGCAAGGCAGTCCGTCTCTTCATACGTACCGTACGGTTTAATCTTCTTCGCTGCATATGCCTTGAATAAATCACCCGGCATGTGAGGATGGACTACGCCAAGGTGACAATCAGTACATTCCAATTTTTCAGGCGTTTCACCGTGGATGCCATGCTTATTGCTTTTTAAAACAAATTCCATATGAGATTTATCTTTTGTAAAACCTTCCGTATGGCAGCGAACACAGTTCCCATTCAAGATTTGAAGACTATCTTCAGCAATCTCAATGAATGCCCCATCCGTATATGCCTGAAATGAATGCATTAAAGAATCATGCGTTCCGTCACTGAGTTTCGCATGGGCATATCCTTTGAGTCCCGGCCCTACATGGCATGCATGACAGTTTTCTACGTGTTCATTGTGATGTTTCGATGCCTTAAATGAATCATAATGAATTTTCATTTCATGGCAACTGGCACAGAACTCGCTTTTCTCTGAATAATGGTACACCTTACTTATTGTAACAAAAAAAACAACCAATACGATTATGGTGAAGAAGCCTACCAGCTTTTTTCTTCTCTGAATAAATTCCAACACCAGCTTCAACCGCTCCATAAATACCTCCTAATCTTCCTTTTTATAATGAGGGCCTTTGTTTTTTTAGCTATCTATAATTAAAGAAATATAATCTCTAATATTTAATAATTATCTAAAATACATGAATAATTTTATAATAACTCAAAGTCCGAGAATTTTACCACAAAGTTATTTTATGTTCAAGTTATTTTTTAATAACTATGAGATACTTCTATAATTGACAAACATACCACTTTCATGTAAAATTTTCACATAACTTAACCAGCATACTTCAAACAATACCAAATTAAAGGAAGGAATTTAAGATGGATCGCCACCCTATCAAATATTACATTTCAGGCACTGCACTTGTGTTCGGTATATCCGTGTTTTTTAGTGCATTTCTTATGCAGGAAAAATCTGTTCAGGGACAACACGCAGGAGGGGGTATTATAGATACTACCAAACAACCTAGTGCTGAGGCACCAAGTTTTCACTCATCTTTTGCCCCTTACGAAGGGACTGTGCCTCTTCCCTGGATCGACGAAAAACCAAACCCCATTACCATCAAAGTTACAGAAGTCGTTACTTACGAAATTCCTGTAGATGAAAAGAAATTTAACGAAAAAAAACTGACGTTCGAAGACTTAGAAATGAAAGAGGTATCAAACAATTCAGAAATCAACTTCCATCAGGTTGATTGCTACTTCTTCAAAGTAGTAAAACAGACACAGGTTCGTACAGCAGAAAATCTCTCCTGTAAACGGGAAAGGGATGGAACTCAATATTGGCTTTCCGATGGTAAAAAATACATTGAATGGGGAAAATGGTCAAGCTGGATTCCCGAAAAAGAAGAGAAAAATATAGAAATGGCAGAAAAAAAACCATAAATTTATTATATTCTATTTAATTTAGCGCTTGAAAAGAGATACGGCAATGTATCTCTTTTTTTTAGGCAGAAATTTTTATTGTTTACATTTAAAAGGAGGTTTATTTCTCGTGAGAATTGTATATATCATCGTTCCATTTATTATGTCTATCATGCTCCCATACAATACCCTCATGTCAAAGGAGATAAAAAAAGAGGAACAAAAAGTGTCTCAAAAAAAAGATCCTGTACCACATACACAAACAAATATTACCAAAAACAAACTCTGCCCAGAATGTAACAGAATTTATCCTGGAGACGTCAACTTCTGCAGCGTTGATGGCAAAGAGCTTATCGAATATACGGAAGAACTTCTTATTTGTCCAGCCTGTAAGCAAAAAGCAAATCCTGGTGAAAAGTTTTGCAAAAATGATGGAACTCAACTCATCCTTCAATCTCCAACTGACAAAAAAACATCTTTACCCGATAAAAAAGTAGAAATTAACCTTCCACCAGATGCCACGCAAGAAGAAAAGACGAAGGCTGCTATGTATCACTTTATGGAAGGGAATCGACTCCGCGAAGAAATGAATGATTTTGAAGGGGCTTTGGAGGAATACAAAAAGGCCGAATCATTAAATCCCAAACTTCCATCGCTTCATTTTCATATGGGAGGAATTTATTGGAAGCTGGGAAATCAAAGGGAAGCCTTAACCCATCTCGACAAATGTAAAACATTATTGGAAACACAACCACCTGAAACGAAGTTAGATGAAAATTATCAAAAGACATTGCAGGACGTTAAGGTGTACATCAGTAAATTAGAAAAAGGGCTAAAACCTTCAGAAAAGAATCAACGCAAAGAGTTAACGCTGGCAGAACGGGATGAGAGGATGAAGAAAGCCCTGGTTGAAAATCGTGAAAAATGGAGTGAAATGATATTAATTCCTGCAGGAAAATTTATTATGGGCACTACAGAAGACGAATTTATTCCTGAAGAAACTCCCCAACATGAAGTACATTTGGATACGTACTATATTGATAAATATGAAGTCACCAATGCCCAATATTGGGAATTTTTGCAGTACCTTAAAACTACCGGCGACCATAGCAAATGTTTTCCAGGAGAACCAAAAGGGAAAGACCATACACCTGGCACACCTCACACAGGTTGGGACTATCCATATTTCGATTACCCTGACTATCCTGTGAGCCGTGTCGACTGGTACGATGCTTATGCCTATGCCGCATGGGCAGGCAAACGCTTACCCAGTGAAGCAGAATGGGAGAAATCTGCCAGAGGAACTGACGGGCGCAGGTTTCCCTGGGGCAATGTATGGGATGCAAAACGATGCAATGTCGGACCTGATGCACCTTTGTCTGTAGGTAGTTTTGAATATGGGAAGAGTCCATATGGGTGTCTGGATATAATCGGGAGTATTTCTGAATGGTGCAACGATTGGTATCACCCTGAATATTACCAAACCAGCCCAAGCATGAATCCTAAAGGACCGGAAAACAGCACCGGCATGCGAATAATTAAAGGGGGTTCGTTGTTTGCTCCTTATGCATATAAAATGCGTTGCGCTGTAAGGATATTTGGAAAACCTGAGGACCGAAACAAGAGTATTGGTTTCCGCTGTGCAAAGGATTATAAACAAGAAACCGGGAAAACTGCAAAAGAGGCTAGTAAGCAGGAAGATAAGGTCAAAGAAGTGCACTAACAGTTAACATATCTGTGCATTCCATTCTTATTTATCAGGATTTGAACCTTCATAATAGGAGGTTACAGGTTCTTCCTTGTAAATCCTCGCAAAGGCTGATTTGGCGTGCTGGTAGAAATTGTAATCGTTCTGTGCACTTATCCTATCGCCCTTCAATTTATAAGCTTTACCACGGCTTAGATAGGCATCGGCATAATCGTGGTCAAGTGTGATTACCTTTGTAAATTCCTTGATAGCCTGGTCTGTCTTTTTTTTCTTAAGATAAATCATGCCTAAATTATAATGCGGTGCAATTAACTTTGAATTAATTTCTATTGCCTGTTTGTACTCAACTATTGTCTTGTCCGTTTTGTCCATCTTATGGTAAACATTGCCGAGATAATAATGAATTTTAGCAAGATTTGAGCCCTGCGTTAACGCCTTCTTTAAGGCTTCAAGGGCATCGGTATACGCTCCTTTTACGAAATAAGCAATTCCCAAATTCACATACGCATCAGCGTACCCCGGATTTATCTCAATAACCCGCTTATACTCAGAAATAGACTGCTCTAAATGCCCTGTTTGATAGTAGGCAATTCCCAGATTAAAATGTGCCTTATCATAATTTGGCGATACCTCAATCGCTTTTTTATACATTTCAGCAGCATTACCATGGGTATTAACATCCTGGTACAAAACACCGAGATTAAAATACGCTTCTGCTTTCTTAGGGTCAAGCCCAATAGCCGTTTCGTATTCTCTCTTTGCTTCATCAAAGAGATTACGCTTATAATAAGTCAAACCTAATTGAAGATGGGCATCAGCATTATTAGGATCCTTTTGAACTTCTTTAAGACATACCTTCAGCTCATCCTCAGGAACTTCAATCTGCATGCTAACCTCAGACAACCTTTGATAAGCTTCTGAATAATCAGGCTTGAGTTGTGTAGCCTTATTAAAGGCTTCTACTGCCTTTCCCAGGTCTCCTTTTTTGGAATAGGCATTTCCCAGTTTAAAATAAATCTCAGGTTGGTTCTTATTTTTAGAAAGCAATTTCTCATATTCATCAATGGCATTGTCCCACTGCCTATTTTCAAAATATTTGTCGTCATCGACAGAAAGATCTTTTGCGTGTCCATAGTAGCTTGGAAATACTATTAGAGCAATTCCTACAACAGAAAACAATTTCAACATATTAATTTGTTCTTAATTCTATTTCTTGATCTTTCGTCTGTCCTTTTAACGTTGGCACCGATTGCAGGAACATCTCCTTGATCTCATCCTGTTTATAAACCACAGCAGGGTCTTTCCCTGTCCTCCACTTCGTAATATACGAGTAGGAGATATAATCACTGTAAGCCTTACTGTGGTCGCCCTTCATCGTATAGAGTTGTGCCCTGTTGTAATAAGCGTCTTCATAAAGAGGGTCAATCTTCTTGGTTATCTTATCATACCATTCCATTGCCTTGTCGAGGCGGTCTGTCCTGTGATAAATAATGCCAATATTATATGCGGCGTTGGTATATTTGGGATTCTTTTCAAGCACTGCCATATTCTCTGTCAATGCCTCGTCATATCTCTTTTGCAACGCAAAAACAATTGCTCTTTGATAACGAGCATCGAGATTATCAGGATTTATTTCCATTGCCTTGTTATAGTGTGCAATAGCCTCCTCAAACTTTTTTTCTGTAAGGCTAATCAAGCCAAACACAACATAGGCATCAGAATATTTAGGATTTACCTCAAGTGTTTTGTTGAGTTCTTTTATAGTTTCATCAACCTTTCCCTGCTTGTGCAAAGAAACGGCAAGATTATAGTGAGCGTTATCATAGGAAGGATTAATTGCCGTGACCTTTCCAAAGATGTTTTCAGCATCTTCATACAAGCCCATATCCAAATAACCCACCCCAAGGTTAAACATAATGTAAGGATTTTTCGGATCGAGTTCTAATGCCTTTTTATATTGTTCAATGGCATCTATATCCTTTTCAAGCTTGTGAAGGAAAACGCCAAGGTCCACATAATTTAAAGGGTTGTCAGGGTCATTTTCAATAGCCTTAAAACGCTTTTGAAATTCATCGTCCGGGGCGCCGATCTTTGTAAATGTTTCTGCCAATTTCTTATGTGCGTCAATATATTTTGGATTAATATCGATGGCTTTTCTGAAATCTGTCGCTGCTTCCTCCAGCTTTTCTTGCTCCAGATAAACACCTCCTCTGCCATAATACGCCTCTGAAAGATTTGCATTGGTCTCTATTGCCTTTGAATATTCAACCAATGCCTCATCTAATTTTTTCTCCTTCACCAAACTATTGGCAATTTCAATATGCTCTTTCCCCTTCTCACAGGCAAGCGGTAAGCAAAAAATAACCGCTGACATTAAAAAAAGTGCGTACTTATACAATCTCATATATATCTCCACTCAAGTGTAACAAAAGTATATTTAGCTAAAATTTTAGTTTATTAAGTATATTTAAAAGTTCTCCGATTTCAATCCTTTTATAATAAAAAAAGGAAGCTGTGCAAACTTCGCACAGCTTCCTTTAATAAACTAAAACTGCTACCTTATAAAAGTACTATTTCAATTAGTGTGCTTTCATAGACCTTGAGGCAGGATCGCCATGATGTTCTGCACCACCCATGCCCAACTCTTTTATCTTCCTGTTGATGTATTCAACTTCTTCAGCAGGTGCATGATGCGTATCCAACCAACCTGGATCTGGACACAGATCGAAAATAGTCTTTCCAGGATGATTCTTCACGATGTAAGGACCAGTCAACTGGTCGAGCCATTCACCAGTCTTCCAGAAACTCTCTGGAACCCATGTGATGCCAACCTTCTTCTCAAGAGCAGCAAGTCTCCTTGCCTGAGAAGCATTCTGCTTTACGTTGACCAACCAACGATCCATACCGAACGAACCATCTGAGTACGTAGCATCGTTCCATGAACCGTGAGCCATACCCTTCATGATGTATGTCTGGAAATATCCAACGCTCTCGAAGCAGAGGCGCTCTATATCTGAACAGTTCGACATCCTGAATTCACCAGACTCACCGGCCTTACCACCAAATGCCGGATCGTCATGATAAGCGCCGATCTTCAAACTCCAAACGTGCTGACCTGACCAGTCAGGAGCGAGATCCTTTGGCATAGGATCAGCAACACCGTCCTTGACAAGGTCTGCAGCAACCTTGAATGTTTCACGATACTTCAAACCAGCATCCTTACAGGCCTCATCCAACGCCTGCAAATTTTCCTTAGCAAACCTTGGTGAATGGCAATCGTCGCAAACTGATGCCCAACGATCTCTCTTCTCTTTCCAGATTGGAGCGCCACGATCAGCCATGGACATACCCATACTGGTATATACTGTGCTGAACCTCTGCACGTTATGATGACCACCCCTCATATGGCAGTACTGGCAGGTTGGACCAACATAATCAGCATCGGCTAACTTCTTTGTCCAATCGAACTGCTTTGGGTCCCACTTGTTGACCTGATATACTACACCATGGAGACCAATGTCATAAGCTTCCCAGTCCCTATGGTCTTTACCCCAGTGACATGTCTTGCACTGCTCTGAGCGCCTTGCAACCTTAGGATCAAACTGATGTCTCTGGTGGCAAGTGCTGCATCGTTCTTCAGAACTGGTATGACAGAATGTGCAACCAGCCGTGTCTCCTGGCGGCCTTTCAATGGACCAAGCGCATTCTACCTGAGCGAAGCTCGAACAGGAAGCATGTGAACCGATACCACCCTGACCCTGCTCGCTATACTGCGTCTCGTGGCACTCGCTGGTGCCGCAAGCCTTTGATGACGGCATGCTCAACTTCTGGTGGTTGTTACCATGACAGGTATCGCAACCGGTTGGACTTGGTTCTGCCTTGGAGTGAGCGCTCTTCTTGTAATCCCTTACAATACCAGGGGTCATAACAGAGTGACATCCAATACATTGTTCGAGTTGGAACGTACCTTTAATCGGGTTCGAAGGCCTTACCTCATCCCTGTTGTACATATAATCAGGAATATAATAACGGTAGGCAGGTAACGTCTTCCAAAATTTACTATATTTTCCAGGATAAGGCGGTGCGTTCTCGTGCTTGGGATAACCCATGTATTTTGCTCCCAAGCCGGAAAAGAACACCTTACCATTGTTATCTGGTTCACCTATTTGTCCATAGACTTCATGAGGTACCCAGTGGGTGA
>MHZD01000232.1 GCA_001828645.1 Planctomycetes bacterium RIFOXYC2_FULL_41_27
CACAGACGAAATTATCGCCTATTATAAAGAACGCGCCCTGGGCGGTGTGGGCTATATCACCGTTGAAAATACCAGCGTTGATCCCGTTGGCAGGGTTAACGACGGTATGCTATGCATACATGATGATAAATTCATTCCCGGCTTTAAAAAGCTGACGGACGGTATTCATGCAGTGGGCGGAAAGATTGTCCTGCAATTGAGCCATGCAGGGAAGGAGGCGTTGCCTTATTTTACCGGAACAAAAACCGTATCCGCTTCTGCCATTCCAAGCCCTCTAACGAAAGAAATGCCCACAGAATTAACTGTCGAAGGAATCAAGGCCACAGTCAATAAATTTACCGAGGGTGCTAACCGTGCCGTAAAGGCTGGATTCGACGGTGTTGAAATTCACATGGCGCACGGTTATCTGGTCAATCAGTTCTTTTCACCGGAATCTAATGCACGAACAGATGACTATGGTGGCGATACAGTCCGACGCTCACGATTTGCCAGGGAAATTGTCGAAGGTATCAGAAAACTCGTTCCCGGAAATTATCCGGTAATCTGCCGTATCAGTGCGGACGAGTATACCGACACGGGACTCAAATTGGAGGAAAGCAAGGAGATCGCCAGGATACTTGAAAAGGCCGGCGCCAGCGCTATTCACGTTTCCGCATGCAACTATGCATCCGCATTTTTTAACATACCGTGCTATTATTTAGAAGAAGGCTGCTTCATTCACCTTGCTGCGGGCATCAAGTCTGTTGTAAAGGTGCCGGTATTGACGGTGGGCAGGATTATTAATCCTGTTATGGCTGAAAATGTGCTGCAAGAGAATAAGGCCGACCTTATTGTGCTGGGCCGTACTTTAATTGCCGATCCATATTTTCCGAACAAGATAAAAGAAGGCAAACTCGATGACATAAGAACCTGTTTAAGCTGTAACCGATGTATCGAGAGTATTTCTGATAAAAAGCTTGTGTGCACGGTCAATCCCTATATTGGAAAGGAAGGTATTTCCCACATACAAAAGACCAGTAAACCCAGGAAAATACTGCTGGTTGGGGGTGGGCCGGCAGGATTGTCAGCCGCCCACGTATTATCGAGCCATGGACACAACGTCACACTGTGGGAAAAGGAGTCACAGCTTGGAGGGAGTTTCCGCTACGCCTCTATGGCTCCCACGAAAGAGCCAATGAGGAAATTCCTTGACTATTTAATAAACCAGGTCAAAAAGACAAATACCTCGATTCATCTCAATAAAGAAGCAACGGCAGAATCAATCAAGCAGTTTGCGGCCGATGTGGTTATCCTTGCACATGGGGCAAAACACGTTCTTGTTGAAATCAACGGCGCACAAAAGAACAATGTACTCAACGTTAAGAATGCCTTTTCTTCTGCAGATTCCCTGGGAAATACTATAGCAATCGTTGGAGGAGGTCCTGAAGGTTGCGAACTTGCAGACTTCCTTGCCTCCAGGGGAAAGAAGATTACTCTAATAGAGATGCGGCGTGTTCTCGGGATAGGGCTGGTTGCTCACTCTCGTTATCACGTTCGGGAACGACTCAGAAAGATGGGCGCTCAATTACACATCAACACAAAGGTGACGGAAATTGGACGCCATTATATAGTCGTCAGCCGCCGCAGAGAGGCAGACCAAAAACTCGAAGGTTTTGACAATATCGTCATTCCCACGCTCCATCAATCTAATAATACACTTGCAGAATCCATTAAAGGCTTTGTTCCAGAAGTTTATACGGTTGGCGATGCGGTGGAAGGCCGCACAGCGCTTGAGGCAATCGCAGATGGGGCAGAAATGGGAATGAAATTATAAAAAATGGAACTAACGATTATTGGTTCTGGCACGGGAATTCCCTCGAAAACAAGGGCATATCCATGTACCCTGGTAAAAATAAAAGACAAATACCTCGTTTTCGATACAGGTCCAGGTTCACTGCGGCAACTATTCCTTGCCGGTGTTACCTATATGGATATCGACCACATATACTATTCCCATTTTCACCCAGACCACTCTCTTGACTTAGTTTCAACACTCTTTGCGATGAGATATAACGAACCGAAAAGAACCAAGCCGCTGTATATCACAGGGCCGACTGGTCTAAAAGTATTTCATGAAGGTTTGTTATCTACATTTGGAGAAGTGATAAAGCCCAAGACCTTTGATTTACATTTCAAAGAAATCGACAGAGGGAAACTAACCTACGATGGTTGGGAAATTATTATAGAACCATTACAACATTCAATGCATAGTATTGGCTTTCGCATAGAATCTCACGACAAAACACTAGCGTATTCTGGCGATACGGACTATTGTGTCAGCATTATCCGCCTGGCCAGGAAGGTTAATACCTTGGTTCTTGAATGTTCTTTTCCGGACGACCAAAAGGTAGAAGGGCATCTGACTCCTCAACTGTGTGCCAGAATTGCCTATGAATCACAGTGTGAGAGATTAATCCTTTCACACTTTTATCCTGTCTGCGATGACAGCATAAAGAAACATAATAAAGGCTTGTTAAGAAAGCTTAAAAATATTTATAATGGCATCATTATATTTGCTGAGGATTTTGCTCGGTTTACAATTTAACAAGTTCGATTACATGGCACATTTAAAATTATGAAAAAAACAAAAAAACCAGAAACCGAGGCATACGCCCTTCTCATTACAGACATGTTAAACGATTTTGTCAATAAAGGCGCCGCTCTTGAAGTACCCACGGCAAGAACAATAATCCATAACATTAAAAAAGAAATAAATAGGGCAAGGAAGAGGCATATCCCTATCATTTATTGCTGTGATGCGCATAAAGATAATGACCCTGAATTTAAATCATGGCCCAGGCATGCGGTAAAAGGAACGGCTGGTGCGGACGTTATCGAACAACTCAAACCTAAAAAAGAAGATTATGTGATATCGAAAACCTATTATTCCTGTTTTTATAAAACCTCTCTGGACAAACTACTAAAAAAATTAGGGACAACCCACCTGATACTCACCGGCGTAGTAACTAATATTTGTATTTTATATACCACTGCGGAAGCTTATATGAGAGGATATAAAGTTACGATACCAAAAAATTGTGTTGCAGCGCTTACAAAGAACGAACATCAATTTGCCTTACAACAAATGCAGCGTGTTTTCCACGCCGAGATAGTTTAAATCTTAATTTCACACGGACAAAAAAGGCATATGAAATTATCACATTTCATATGCCTTGGATTTAAATCGGCAGACGCAAACAGAGCCGACTGCCTATAGTAAAAAAGGGCATATGAAATTCATACTTCACATGCCCTTTTATTTTCAGATGGGTGTATTAAAATTGCAAATACAAACCACTGTCAAACTACTTTGCTCCAAAATTCCTTACAATTTCCACCATCTTCTCAATCATTTCAGGTGACATCTTGCCCTGATATCCAGGGCATTTCCCCTTGCCTGCATTGATATGCTTTACAAGCTGTTCATCTGTTTTTGACGATTGGAAAGCAGCCGCGGTAAAATCCGGCACACCATATTCATGACCCTTTGCAGTGCCCTTGCCACCATTTCCGTGGCAGTAATAACAGCTCTCCTGTACGGCAAAACCAAGACCAGCAAAAATGGTGTATGGGCTCTTTGTGGTATCACCTGGTTCGTGATGTGTTAAAGCCCAAGCTGAACCACCCAAAGACAACCCCAAACCAGCAATAACTGGCAATATGTATGATAAACGGAATATTTTCATAATTCGTTCTCTCCTCATTTATGATTATGTAGGACGGTTAAATATATTACGGAACAAGCTTCAACTCTGACTTATAAATCTTATGACAATTCCTGCAGGCAATGGTAAGCCTTCTGAATTGCACCTGAATTTCTTCCAGATCTTTGCTTCCAGATGCCTTATCAATTTCAGTTGAATGATAAAGAACTTCGTCATTCAACACTTTATAATTCTTATCGTTTGCAAATTTCTCTGATGATGTTTTGGTATCTGCAATTATTGACTTTGCAAAACCAGAAAACTTTGAAAATTGCTCATCACTAGCTTGTGAAAGCCCTGTCATTGCCCTCATTCCTTGGAAATTATCCCACATTTTTTTGCATAAATCGCCCTGGCTTGCCTGTCCATAACTAACAGAACTCACTGCAGCAATGAACAATGTAATTGTCCCTGCGATAATACCCTTTTTTAGGCTCATTTTTTCCCCTCCTCGCTTTCCTTTTTTAAAAATAACTTAATAATCTACACGACTATTTCTACAAGTATTGAACTTATATGCAACAAGTATTCCTAAGCATTAACCCACTTATTAATGTAGAGAGGGCACCAATTCTTAAAATTAGCATCTCTGAAATTTTCAAATCCGCCCCCAAACCTTAGACCTTTCACTTCACCTCCCTTCATACCAAAAAATCAATAGCATAGAACAGTATGCCACAACCTAACATAATACATCAAGGCAATCCTGCAATATCAAATTGATGCCCTGTAGATATTTTCAAAACAACACATTAAACGAAGCACTCTTCGAGAGACAGAGTTAAATAATATATCATTGAAAGCAAAATGAGTCAAGTAAAAATTTTCTGGATAATTGTACCGAAAACTTCAAAAGAAATTCTTTTTTCGCTTTAAGCAAATTCCAACATCCCCCGCAAAACTCCGTTACCAATCTTTTGGAATACTTGTTTCTTTCGGTGCGGGAATCTCATTCTGTCCAGGGTGTAATTCTTCTTTTTTGCCCGGATATAACTGTGGATAAAGATGAATCCCTAAATGCTTATGGCACAAGGCACACGCCTGCCTCAATCTTCGAACCTGCCATTGGGCATCTTCCAGCGCACCCTGTTCACCCTTGTGGCTAACAATTTCATGCATTTTCTCGGACTCTGTCAGCAGTGTCTTATTAAGATCCTGGTATTTCTGGTCGTCAGGACGAGAAAATTTACTAATGATTATCTTCGTCAGTTTCGCAATGTTCGCACTCGATTCGGCTATCACCTTCCAATCATTGTCGCTATATTTGTAATACCCTGATATTTCTTCAACAGCCTTATAGCTTTTATCTATTTCATTCATTATCTTTGCCAATTCACTCTTCTCTTTTTCCTGCTTGGGCGGCGGTTCATCAGCAAACACACAGGTCATCATCCCGCATATGCCAACGAGCAACCCTGTTAAAATAGTTCTTCTTACCAACGCCTTTCACCTCCATCAATGAATCAAATCAACCCCATACTAACTCATTCTAAAAATGGGACAGAATATTTACTGCTCAATCTAACACGGAACTACGATACACTGTTTATTAAGGGAAAAACCCTTTAAACTATCCATAAAACAAGGACGCTTCACCAATAAGTCTAAAGAAAAAACCATAAACAAAAAATTATAAATAAAAAATACTACAAGTCAAATATTTAATTCGAATAAACTATTACAAACCTTAAACTCAGAAATAGGCGTGAAATAACTCATTGCAAGACATAAACTGACATCTCCTGATGCGGAAATTTTACTATAGCAAAGATATCTTTGGCCAGTAACACTAAAGAATAGGTCTTTAAACTTTTCTGTGGCGACTTTTTGGCAAATGATTTTAATCCTTGAAAGCATATGATAAAAAATTATAATGTCTTTCTACTTGTTATTATTAACATTCAACTAAATTATACAGGTGCAATTCTTTTAAGGAATATACAACAGATGAAATGGTCACAAACGCTGATCCCCACACTAAAGGAAAGTCCTGCAGAGGCAGAAATCGATAGTCATAAACTGATGATCCGCGCCGGTCTTATTCGGAGAATCACGTCCGGCGCTTACGCCTATTTACCGCTCGGAACACTGGCCTTGAATAAAGTCATTAGTATTGTGCGTGAAGAAATGAATCGGGCGGGGGCTGTCGAAGTATTCCTACCCGCACTCCAACCGCTGGACCTCCTGGAAGAGAGTGGCCG
>MHZD01000233.1 GCA_001828645.1 Planctomycetes bacterium RIFOXYC2_FULL_41_27
CTGAAGATGCATCCACAATAGCCCTGCCTGTAAATCATTTTTTTCCGGGCTATATCCTGACTGCATTCAGATAAGTGACGATAATCACGATAGACAAAATTAATCTCATGTTCTCTTGATAAATTTTCTGAAATCATTTTCAATTGTTCATGATTCTGATAGACGCTAAACAACATCGTGGACGTGAAGGTATCAAACCCATTTCTCTTTGCATAATCCGCAGTAAATTTGAGCCGTAAAGCATAACAATCGGCACAGCGGTCATCCCCTTCATAATTGACATTCTTCAAATATTCCCTTATGCCATACTCCTCATGGTAAATGACCGGGATAGGGTCGCTTTCCTGAAATACGCGCAAAGCCTTCAATCTTCGCCTGAATTCAAGGAATGGATGTATATTTGGATTGTAAAAGAGCCCGGTAACTCTAAAACCTTCTTTTCTCAGTTCATTTAACGGCGCGCATAGACAACATGCGCAACATATGTGTAACAATAGATTCATATACTGACTCCTTTAAAAGAGTCTTTTTTGGAGTCCTGTTTCTGCATTATATCCGAGATGTTCATATGCCAGCTTTGTGGCAATCCTTCCCCGAGGCGTTTTATCCAGGTATCCCCCCTGAATCAGAAACGATTCGTACACCTCCTCAATCGTATCCTCTTCTTCGCTTACCGAAACAGCAATGGTCTTTAAGCCGACAGGACCGCCACCATACCGGATCACGGTTTCCAGTATTTTACGGTCCATATCTCCCAAACCATTCTCATCCACTCCCAGCATTTCCAAACCAATTCTGGCCACTTCTT
>MHZD01000234.1 GCA_001828645.1 Planctomycetes bacterium RIFOXYC2_FULL_41_27
CCTGGTCGCACTGTACAGGGGGACGTCAAGAAGTCAATAGAAGTTAAAGAAAAGGGGTGTCATGCCGAAGGGCGTGACGCCCCTTTCTTTTTTAACCAGGCCGTGTTTACGATAAAGGCAACGAATAAGACGGGGAGTGCAAGGGTTACGTTCCGTGTGGATGAACTGAAGAAGTCAATAAATGTAAAGGTAAAGAAATAAGGTAACAGTTCAGCCCCCCCCTGACCTTCCCCATCGAGGGAGAGGAGACGTTTTTGCCTCGTCCCTGGTTAGACCTGTATGCTGTTGCACAGGCAGGGGGGGTCAAAGGAGGAGGCGAACCACCATAAGCGCCAACTTGTTTTGCTATTTTTTATCAGGTTGGGATTCTGTAGAGACAGGTTTCAAACCTGTCTCTACTTTTTATAGTGTAAATATCATTTTTGTTGACAACAAAGGATTTGTATGTAAAATATTGCTAATTGTGTCTGACGTAGTTGTATGGCTTGATAACTAACTAATGTGAATATGTTGTAATATAGAGCCGCTACGATTTTTCGTTGCGGCTTTTTTATTTAGTTTATTTTACCACGTGAAAAATATAGAATATCGAAGAGAAAGATATTTAGTTTAAGGAGTAATATGACGCAAATAGTAAGAGATGACGTCCGTAACGTGGCAATTATTGCCCATGTTGACCACGGCAAAACTACCCTTGTAGATCAAATGCTCAAGCAGAGCGGTACGTTTCGGTCTAACCAGCAGATCCAAAATGTAGAAAGAATTATGGACTCCAACGATTTGGAAAGAGAACGAGGAATTACTATCCTTGCTAAGAATACTGCTATCAACTATAAAGGTGTAAAGATTAATATCATTGACACACCAGGACATGCTGATTTTGGAGGAGAAGTGGAGCGCGTTCTCAAGATGGCTGATGGCGTGTTATTGCTGGTGGATGCTGCCGAAGGAACAATGCCTCAGACGAGGTTTGTACTCCGTAAGGCGTTGGGTTATAATTTGAGGCCACTTGTAGTAATAAATAAAATTGATAGGCCAGATGCCCGTTGTGTAGAAGTACTGAATGAAGTGTTTGATCTCTTTGTTGAACTCGATGCAACCGACGAGCAATTGGATTTTACCGTGATTTATGCGAGTGGTCGGGAAGGTTACGCAAAATTATCCGTAGAAGATGACAATAAAGATATTGTGCCGCTACTCGATGCAATTTTGCATTACGTTCCTAAGCCTAGCGGTGATCCCGGCGCGCCACTGCAGATGCAGATAACCTCGCTGGATTATAATGATTATGTTGGCCGAATTGGAACAGGGAAAATATTTATGGGGAGTATCAACTCAGGCCAGCAAGTTACGAGAATCGACAAAAACGGCAATCATACGACGCATAGGATAACTGAATTATTTACTTTTACAGGGTTAGGAAAAGAGCCGGTAAAATCAGCCAAGGCCGGAGACATTGTTGCATTAACTGGGATTGAGAACATTGACATCAGCGATACAATTGCCTCTATCGATAATCCACAGGCAATGACAAAAATTAGTATTGATGAGCCTACGCTTTCGATGATATTTTCAGTTAATAATTCTCCTTTCTGTGGTCAGGATGGTAAATACGTTACCAGCCGAAATTTGAGAGAAAGACTTTACAGAGAACTGCGATCAAACGTAGCCCTCAAAGTGGAAGACACAGAAACGCCTGATGCCATTCGTGTTTCCGGGCGTGGGCTTTTACATCTGTCCGTGTTAATTGAAAATATGCGGAGGGAGGGATACGAACTACAGGTTTCCAAACCCAAGGTTATTTTTAAGGAATTGGAAGGCGAAAAAGCGGAACCTATAGAGTATGTGGTGATCGATGTGCCCAAAGAATATGAAGGTCACGTGATCTCCATGTTAGGTTCACGGAAGGGAGAAATGCTCAGCATGGATACCGACAAAAATATTACACATTTTGAGTTTAAAATACCTTCCCGAGGATTGATTGGACTGAGAAACCGCATCTTAAGTTCTACACGTGGAGAGGCAGTGATGTATCATAATTTTTATGCCTATGAACATTACAAAGGTGATATTGCCCATCGCATACAGGGTGTATTGATTTCTATGGCATTAGGCGAGATAACCGCTTATGCCCTGGATGGATTATTGGACAGAGGTATAATGTTTGTAAAACCAGGAGATCGTGTGTACGAGGGGATGATAGTTGGCGAACACTGTGAACAGAACGATATTTCGGTAAATGTCATCAGGGCCAAAAAGGCAACCAATATTCGCTGTGCTACTGCGGATAAGGGAATCAAACTTCCTCCACCCAGAGAATTTTCACTTGAAATGGCCCTGGAGTATATCGAGGATGACGAATTGGTAGAGATTACGCCCAAAACCTTTCGATTGAGGAAGAAACTCCTTACTGAAAACGAACGTAGAGCTACTCGCAGACAACAAACGCTGGAACCTGTGGAGACATCCTCGGAAGAAACGTAATGGGTGAATGTTACTGAAAGAAATGGAAAACAAACAAAAAAGCAGGCTTTAAGGCCTGCTTTTTTGTTATATATTAAATGCGAACTGCTTACTTGTTTACAGCGTTTTTGAAATCTTGCCCCGCGGTAAATTTTACCGTCTTGCTGGCCTTGATGTTAATCACAGCCCCCGTCTGCGGATTCCGCCCCTTCCGTGCTTTTCTGGCTCTTACTGAAAAGGTGCCAAATCCAATCAAGCGGACTTCCTTAGTCTTTTTAACGCCACTCTTTATACCGTCCAAAATGGCATTTACCGCTTTTTCCCCGCAAGCCTTTGATACCGCACATTCTTTTGCTACAACTTCAACCAATTCCTGCTTGTTCATCTAACCTCCTCCTTTCAAAAAAATGGTTTACGTGATATGAGAACGATATACCAAACATGCTATTTCTTGGCTTAGAATACCTTAATTGACTTTCTGAATCAAGTATTTTCTGGATTTTTTTAATAAATATTTTTTTATCAAAATTGTTCTGCAAAGAGTTCCTGAATATTAAAAGCTCATTTTCGTAATCAGGAACAAATAACTATACTGGGGATTTTCAGTTCCTTCCCCAATCCTGAGTATATAATACGGATCTTTTAAACTCTTTTTCAAATACCCATCCGACAATGATGAGCGCTGATTTTTTAATCGATTCCTGTTTAACCTTTTCAGCAATATCAAGAAGTTTGCTGCATACAATCTTCTGGTCAGGCCAGGTTGCCTTATATACCACGGCCGCAGGGCAGTCTTTACCATAATGGGGAATGAGTATTTTCACAACCTCATCGATTTTATCGATACTCAGGAAAATACACATCGTGGGAGTAGTGGTTGCCAGTTTGTCAAGGTGTTCCTTCTCAGGGATGGGGGTTTTCCCTTCCATGCGAGTAATCACGATGGTTTGTGTGGTTCCGGGAAGAGTTAGCTCTTGTTTTAAAACCGCTGCGGCGCCAACAAAGGAACTGACTCCGGGAATAACCTCATAAGGAATTCCTAGTTCGTCCAATGCGTGCATCTGCTCTTGCATTGCGCCGTAAATTGATGGGTCTCCTGAGTGTATCCTTGCAACGTCAGCATTTTGCCCAGATGCTTCTTTAAAAACAACCACCATTTCTTCCAGACGCATATCAGAAGAATCGTATATCTTTGCGTGGGACGGAAGGGCATTAAGTAATTCTTTGTTTACTAAAGAACCGGCATAAATGCAATACCCGGATCGTTGGATAGCCTTGAATCCCTTAATCGTTATTAACTCAGGGTCTCCTGGGCCTGCGCCTATAAAATATACTTTCATATGCCTCTAGTTTCCATCTTTCCAATGAATGGCATTAACGATGACTTTTTTCGATTCTTCTCCTACAATCTTGAATTGGCTGTCCTTTATCAAATACGTCGAGGCTTCTTTGCTGCTTGTTCTTACGGTTACTACCCAGCATCCCCCGTCTCTGCTGACAGACTCAATCCTTCCTTTCTTTACCGTAACACTGATATTTAATACGGATTCCTGCTCTCCTTCTGTTATTTGCCGCACATTTTCTACGGCAAATACGCTCGGTAAGCCAGATTTTAATCTAATCTCAGGGGTGTCGTAATCATAAAACTGTCCAAATGCAGTGGAAGATATTCCACACAACAAAAATACAAATACAACTATCTTGTTCTTCATGTATGTCACCTCATATTTATGAATGAATGCGTGCGAATATATAGGGCACTATTCTACACACAGAACAAAGAGGTAGCAACCATTTTTAGTATATTTATATTATATTGACACATCTCGAATTGTTATTTATATTACTTTATCGTATTTTGCTGTATCCTCGCATTGTTTGCACATGATTGTTTATTTATGATTAGTCAAAAGGTTAAAATTGTAAACGTAAGAAATCTGGCTATAGGCCAAAGACAGCCGTTGGTCTTCATTGCAGGTCCATGCGTAATAGAAAGCCATGAAAGCTGTTTGAAGCTGGCGGATAAATTAAAGACCATTTTTCAGAAAAATAAATTGCCTTTTATTTTCAAGGCATCGTATGATAAGGCAAATCGGACATCTGGCAATTCATATAGGGGACCAGGCGTTAAGGAAGGTATAAAGATTTTAGCTGATATAAAAAAACGGTTGGACTTACCGATACTTTCTGATGTCCATAGTGAAGAAGAAATTCCAATCGTATCGGAAACACTCGATATTATCCAAATTCCTGCTTTTCTCTGTCGTCAAACTGATTTAATTCTGGCT
>MHZD01000235.1 GCA_001828645.1 Planctomycetes bacterium RIFOXYC2_FULL_41_27
GCCGGTATTTATAAGGTGATACTGTGTTTCCTCGGTCTTTGCCGTTGCAACCATGTCTGCAAGGAGTGTATTGAATCCAAATTCCCTGAACAGTTTTTTGAGTTTAGTGTTTTCAGTCGTATCTAACTTGCAGGCATTCATATCTATCGGGATAGGGATTTCGCTATAGAGTTTTAAAAGTTTTTGAGAAAGTCTTGCCTGATCAGAAAATACCCTTAAATTTTCCTGCCTTTTCTTTCCGGAAATTTGATCGATGCTTGAAAGGACGGATTCCAGAGACCCCCATTTTTGGATAAGTTCCAACGCAGTTTTATTGCCAATGCCTGGCACGCCAGGCACATTGTCCGAGGAATCCCCTGAAAGAGCCAGAACGTCAACTACCTGTTCCGGACGAATGCCTTTTTCCCTAAAAAGGGTTTCCTGGTCGATCATCACGCCTTTTTTTGCATTGAATATCTTTACCTGCGGACTTAATAATTGTTCCATGTCTTTGTCTGAAGTCGCTATGATGATTTCAACGTTTTTTTCGGATAGTTTTTTTACCAGGGCGCTAATTATATCATCAGCCTCATATCCCCTGGCTGCATAAATAGGAATATTGTACGCCCTGACGACCTTATAAATTAAGGGAATCTGCGCCTGTAACTCAGCAGGCGTTGGTTTACGGTTTGCTTTATATTCAGCGTAACTGTTATGTCTATGAGTGGCATATTTTGTGTCAAATACCACTACTACATACTCAGGGTGATGCTCCCTGAGCAACTTTTGCAACATCCTCGTAAATCCATACACTGCATTTGCCGGTTTCCCGTCAGGTGTTGTAAGCTTTGCCGTAATAGCATAATATGCCTGGTAACAATGTGAATGTCCATCTAAGATAAAGAATCGCTCTGGCATTCTCTGTTAATGATATAAATAACGGCTGTTAATTATGTAAAGCCTCTCGTGCCATCAAACCAAGTAATTTCGCTCAGGAACGTTCCGTACAAAACAGACAGGCATTTGCCGGGCAAGATGAAATGAGGAGATCTATCGATAAATATTTATTTGTAATTTATTTCTTTAAATTGTGGAAAACAGAAGTAAAGTATTGTGACTATACGAAAGAGGTATTGATACGGTTAATTCACGACCTTGGAAAATTTCAGAATCAAAAAAAGCAAGGAAAGGTTAGCTTACAGCTATGCTAACTTTAGGCTGGATAACCTATCACTAATTGCCATGAAATATATCTATGGATAAATTTCGGAGTTAATAATAACAGTATGGGAAATTATTGTCAAGTCAAAATTTGGATATTTTCTGTCAAAAACTGTTTTTTGTTTTTTCCCTTCGTGTTTATTCCGATTTTTAATATTGCAATAATTTTTTGAATGCTTTATACTCCGCATTGAATCTCAAGTAAAATAGCCTGAATAAACCAGTTACGGAGGCTATCATGATACAGAATAATTTTGCTGTTTTTACAGCATCGGCATTTCTTTTCCGGAGGGTATTTTTCGCCTCATCTTTAATAGCAAGCCAAGACGATGCAAACCAACCGCAAGCAATAAATGCCAATCGTCTTGCTTTAATATCCGCCATTGACGTATAATATTTATGGTCATAAT
>MHZD01000236.1 GCA_001828645.1 Planctomycetes bacterium RIFOXYC2_FULL_41_27
GAAAATAGTATTTTCACAGCTTGGAAATGATGCGGGGATTATAGGAGCAGCAGGATGTCTACTGAACGAATTAGAAATTTCTGTATAATTGCACATATTGACCACGGGAAATCAACCCTGGCGGATCGTCTGCTGGAAAAGACAAATACGATTACGTCCAGAGAATTTCGTAACCAGATGCTCGATGATATGGATCTGGAACGTGAACGCGGAATTACCATCAAGGCCAGTGCGGTTGCATTAATACTCGAACGGGATGGCAAGAAATACATTCTTAACCTGATTGATACACCAGGACATGTAGACTTCAGCTATGAAGTATCCAGGAGTCTTGGCGCATGCGAAGGGGCGCTCTTGCTGGTGGATGCCTCCCAGGGCGTTGAGGCACAGACGGTCGCCAATGCCTTTCTTGCCATGGAGCATAATCTGGCAATTATCCCCGTTATCAGCAAGATAGACCTGCCGAACTCCCGTCCCGATGACGTGCTTAACGAAATGGAAAAGACCTTAGGTATTGTTCCCGAAGAGGCATTAATGGTCAGCGCAAAGACAGGGAAAGGTATTGACGAAATCTTTGACGCCGTTATCAAACGCATCCCGCCGCCGAAAGGTAATCAGAACGCACCATTACGGTCACTGATCTTTGATTCGGTTTATGATGAGTATCGCGGCGTTATCGTTTATCTGCGTATCTTTGACGGGTCCGTTAAGGTGGGTGATGAGATATACATGATGAAGACAAACAGTTCCTTCAAAGTGGAAGAAGTAGGCGTCTTCAAACCCAAGATGGTAATAAAAGACCGCCTTTCCGCGGGAGAAGTAGGCTACTGCATCGCCAATATCAAATCCCTTCATGATGTCAAAGTGGGAGATACGGTTACTCATAACAGGGATAGGGCGGCTGAGGCGCTGCCTGGTTATCGTCCACCCATGCCTATGGTTTACTGTGGAATTTACCCGACAAACAATTCCGACTTTCACCTGCTTCGTGAGGCGCTGGAACGACTGAGCCTGAACGATTCGTCCTTTACCTTTGAGCCGGAGACCTCACAGGCACTCGGGTTCGGGTTTCGGTGCGGATTCCTTGGTCTCTTGCATATGGAGATCGTCCAGGAACGACTGGAACGCGAGAGCAACATCAACATTGTGCAGACCGCCCCCAACGTAACCTATGAGATAGTAAAAACGAATAAAGAGGTAATCAAGGTCGATAACCCGGAAAAGGTGCCGCCGGTAAATGAAATCGAGGAATTTCGCGAACCGATGGTGCGTGCCAGCCTTATCCTGCCTACTGAGTACTTGGGAGCAATTATGCAGCTCGCCGAAGGACGGAGGGGAAGATACAAGAGTACTGAATATCTCAGTGAAAAGCGAGCGATCCTTATCTACGAACTGCCTCTGGCTGAGATTATCTTCGATTTCTTTGACAAGATGAAATCTGCTACGAGGGGTTATGGCACGCTGGACTATGATTTTATTGGATATGAGGCTTCAGACCTTGTAAAATTAGATATTCTTGTAGGAGGAAAGCGTGTAGACGCCCTTTCGACGATAGCTCACAGGAAAGATGCCGAAGTTAAGGGCAGGAAATTGGTGAAAAAGCTTAAGAACGAAATCTCACGACATCTGTTTGAGGTTATATTGCAAGCAGCAATAGGAAGCAGGATTATTGCAAGGGAATCGATCCGTCCAATTGCAAAAAATGTAACCGCCAAGTGTTATGGCGGCGATATTACCAGAAAACGAAAACTTTTGGAAAAACAGAAAGAAGGTAAAAAGAGGATGAAATCCATAGGAAACGTGGAAATCCCGCAAAAGGCATTCTTGTCTGTGCTATCCGTCGATGAATGAGGTGCAGAGTGGCGGATATTAGAGAAAAACAACCGGCTCCCCAGTTGAATAACACGACAAAAAAACACAAAAGCAAGTTACGCGAAAATATCGAATCGATAGCTTTCGCCATTGCAATAGCCTTTGCCATACGCTATTTCGTGGTGGAGGCATTTAAAATACCTACCGGCTCGATGGCACCAACCTTATTGGGTGAACATAAGGATGTGAAATGCCCAAATTGCGGCTGGTCCTACTATGCCGACCGTCAAAGTGAAAGTGCAACCTGCCCCAATTGCCAATTCGAAATGAACGCCTCTTTATATTGCAACAACTGCAATAACAGGATACGTTACAACTGGCCTGCATGGCTGTGGAGAAAAGGAACGTGTCCAAAGTGCCAAATCACAATCCCCTGGGTAGACCTGTCGAATCGGGTAATCCACGGCGGGAATAGGATATTGGTCAACAAATTATGGTTTAAATTTAAAAACCCAAACCGATGGGATGTCACGGTGTTTGTCTATCCACTATATGATCTCAAATGCAAAAACTGTTCTACACAACTGCCTGATACTGAATGGCGCGACGGTTTACGCTGCCCACGGTGCGGCTCGACAAGATTTTCGAAGAAAAAGAAAAATTACATTAAACGGCTTATCGGTTTACCCGGAGAAAAGCTGCAGATCGTCAATGGTGATATTTATATCAACGATAAGATACAACGAAAACCCGACTCTGTGCAGGATACGCTGTGGTTGCCCGTCTATAATAGCCATTACCCAATTAAGGAAGACACTGCCCCACTATGGGTAGCCGACAGCAATGCCTGGACGATTCACAAAGATTCACTTACCTTGAATAATACGTCACAGGACAGTTCTGATACGTCTTTGGTGACATTTGCGCGAAGAATTTCAGACCAGAACGGTTATAATAATAGGGCTGGCAGTGGCGAAATGGGAGATGTAAAAATCAGCTTTGACGTAACTCCATTAAAGGGTTCTCAAAGTCTGGAAGTCGTCCTGGAAAAGAACAATGATATATTTACTGCCGTTATTCCAACAAACGATACAAACACAAAAAGTTATCTTAAGAAGGGTGAAAACGTTGTTATGGAAGAAGACATTCACATACAAACGGAACAAAAACACACCATAGCATTTTCAAATGTGGATGGTATCTTATCACTTTCGATAGATAACAAAAAAATCTTTGTATTCGACAATGATGCCGGGAAGGTGACAGAAGTGCGTCCATTTGATACGAGCAGGATTTGTTTCGGTGGTACCCACGTAAATGCAACTTTTGAAAATATCGAAATATTCCACGATATCTATTATACCAATCTTTCCGCCGGTACATGGGGCACAACCCAGCCAATACAATTAGGTGAGAAAGATTATTTCATGATGGGTGACAATAGCAGAAACAGCAATGACAGCCGCGTATGGAAATTCGTTCCGGAAAAAAACATCGTCGGCAAGGCATTTTTTGTATTCTGGCCGTTAAATAATATCAAGTTTATAAAGTAATTAAAGTAAAGGGTACCGAAGCCCGTATCGTGAGGCGGTTGCGACAGTTAACGTTTCGTTAAGCGGAATTTGTTCACGTTGTAAACGGGACGCAAAGCGTCAAGGACTGTGTTCCCACGCAGAACGTGGGAACAAGACGGAATCTATATATTGTTCCAGTGAGAATTTCCCTAAAAAATGGATTTATGAATTAATACCATGAATTTATTAAGAGCAGAAGGGTTAACAAAATCATTCGGCAAACGCACCGTCGTGAAACAGGTCAGTTTTGAGGTCAATGACGGGGAGATCGTAGGATTACTTGGCCAAAATGGGGCAGGGAAAAGCACCTCCTTCAATATGATTATTGGCGCTATCAGGCCGGACAGCGGTCGGGTAATCTTCCAGAATGAAGACATTACCGACCTTCCCATCTATCTGCGGGCAAGGAAGGGGATGGGGTACCTGTGCCAGGAACCTTCTGTCTTCCAGCGTCTGACAGTGGAAGAAAATATCCTCGCCATACTGGAGACATACCGATACAACTCCTACGATAAATACGAACGCCTGATTGAACTGCTTACCGAATTTAACTTAAAATCGCTGGCAAAAAATAAGGCATTCACCCTTTCGGGCGGAGAAAGAAGGCGGCTCGAAATCGCACGGGCGCTTGCCAGTTCACCCACCATGATACTCCTTGACGAACCGTTTACCGGAGTAGACCCTATTGCCGTCAGTGAGGTACAGGATATCATTTTAAAACTTAAAAACAAAGGAATCGGATTGCTCATTACCGACCACAATGTCCGTGAGTCTCTGAGTATAACAAATCGCTCGTATATAATAAACGAAGGCACGGTCGTTGCCAGCGGCACCACTCAGGAAATCCTGAACAACCCCATTGCACGCCAGTCCTATTTAGGCGATAATTTCCCCACCAGTGAACATCGATTAACAGACTTCGCTGCCCCTGGTAAAAAGTCACCAGATGCAGATCTAAGGCCAATTATTCGCAAAGACGTCAAGTGATAAGATTGGATGAACCGTAGCGTACCCACAAAACAAGGCAAAGATGAGTTAGTTTCGCTTAATCCAAACTTTATGGCTCGGTCTCCAGAGATTAGATGATATCTGAAATGTGGAAAATCTCCATGTCTGTCCTTGCGCCACACTTATTTCATCCACCCCCAGCGTCCAGTATTAAATGTGGGTAAAGACACGCTTTAGGAAAGGGGGATAGAGGGGGATTATGATCTAATTGATGGGCTTGTATTATGGGATAATAGTTTGTGAGTGTTTGATCTCTGCTGTTGTAAACTGTATAGCCTCATCCTCCAAACCGATGCCTTTCGCCTGCTGCAAGTCGTATTTACCCCTTCCCTGGCTAATTCCCCGTTTTCCCAATCAAGAAATTTAACTAATGTACTACGAATATGGAAATTTGAGAAGATATTGAAGGAGCGGATTTGGAAGTAATTTTTGCGAGTATTGTTAATCTTTTTGTATTAGTTTTGAATAAAATAAGTATTTTATTTAACTCACCCAATAAGTGATTAACATTGCTTATCTATCCTGTTGAAAAATTAGCGCTTATCTGTGATCTTCTGTGTCTAACTGCATTTTTCGGTATGACTCTAAGATATGAGCTCTTGCACCAAGGCATAAGAGAAAGCAGGATATGGTGGGCGATACTGGACTCGAACCAGTGACCTCTTGCTTGTCGAGCAAGCGCTCTAGCCAGCTGAGCTAATCGCCCTAAGGTATTACCCTGTAAAAACTTCCTTTTTTGTAAGTTTTCTAGAGGTGTTTGTGAGTTGCAAGTTGTATGTTGAAAGATTTAAGTTTACTAACAGCTTTCAACTTACAACTTAAATCTTTCAACTGCACCTTTTAGATTGTTTGCGGCTCCGCTGCGTTATGTATTTCGCCAATCAAAACACCAATAAATTTCTTCAGAAATCTTTGGGGATATCATACTTAGGATGATCTTTATTGTCAAGATTTTAAAAAAAGTATTTAAAAGTAATGTGTGCTTTGCTATGATTAAAAGCTAGTCAAGATTTTTACATTTTCTAGAATATCTACATTTAACGAACCGAGAATTCAACCACGTGTCCACAATAATAGATAAAATAAAAGAATTAAAGACACAGAGAAACGCAATTATTCTTGCTCACAATTATCAAAGGGGAGAGATACAGGACATTGCAGACTTTGCAGGTGATTCCTTGGGACTTTCTCAGCAAGCGGCAAAGACGAAAGCAGATGTAATTGTGTTCTGCGGAGTACATTTTATGGCAGAAACCGCTTCAATTCTCTGCCCGGACAAGCTGGTATTATTACCCGATGAACATGCAGGCTGTCCTATGGCAAATATGATAACGCTCAAAGAACTGAAAATAAAGAAAAAAGAACATCCTAACGCAAAAGTTGTTTGTTATGTAAACAGCACGGCAGATATAAAAGCGGAGAGCGATATATGTTGTACTTCTTCCAATGCAATGAAAATCGTTTCTTCAATTCCCAAAGAACATGAAATACTCTTTATCCCGGATAAAAGCCTAGGAGGCTATGTATCGTCCAAACTGAACAGACCCATGATACTCTGGGAGGGATACTGTCCTACCCATCATAGGATTCTGGCAGAACATATTATCAAGATAAAGGCTGCACATCCTGAGGCCAGGATTGTTGTCCACCCGGAATGCACACCGGATGTGATTGCATTAGCAAATCATGTTGCCAGTACGACTGGTATTGCCAAATATTGTAAGGAAACAGATGCAAGAGAATTTATTATCGGCACTGAGACTGGCATACTACATCGTTTAAGAAAAGAGAATCCACGAAAAGTTTTTTATGCGATCACACAACTTGCCGATTGCTCCAATATGAAACTCATTAGTTTAGAAAAGGTTTTGTGGTCTTTAGAAGACATGATTTACCAGGTTAAAGTACCAGACGATATCGCGGCAAAGGCACGGGTAGCTATTCAAAAAATGCTCGATTTGTCGTAATAATTCACCGCAAATGCCTGCCCTCATGGAAATGGGGGACGCAAAGAGCGCAAAGAAAGACTCATGGATACAGAGGAAAAACTGAGAAAATTAAGAGATAATATAAAAGCCCTAAAAAGCGTTGTGGTAGCCTTTTCAGGCGGCGTAGATAGCTCGCTTGTCGCAAAAGTCTGTCATGACGTGCTTAAAGATAAAGCCCTTGCTGTTACTGCACGATCAGAGACTTATCCTGCCTATGAGTATGAAGAGGCAAAAAAGATAGCAAGAGAAATTGGCATTCCTCATATGACGATCGACACCAGTGAACTCAGCATCAAGGGATTTGCCGAAAATCCCCCCAACCGGTGTTACTTCTGTAAATCGGAATTATTTGGAAAGCTCAAAGAAATTGCCAGGGAAAAGGGGTATAAAAATGTTGCAGATGGCGCAAATCTCGATGATACAGGTGAATATAGACCCGGACTCGATGCCGCCAAGGAACTTGAAGTTTGTAGTCCCTTAAAAGAAAGTGGATTGAGAAAAGCAGACATACGTGAAATATCGAAATACCTCAAACTTCCCAACTGGAACAAACCTTCATACGCCTGTATGTCATCCAGATTTCCTTATGGTCAATCCATCACAGAGGAAAAATTGACCATCGTAGCTGCAGCTGAAAATTACTTAAGAAGTATTGGACTGAAACAATTCCGTGTCAGACATCACGATACTATTGCACGAATTGAGGTATTACCCGAAGATATCACCCTGCTCTTACAAGACGGCAAACATACTGAAATTGTCAAAAAATTCAAAGAAATTGGCTATAAATATGTCACTATTGACTTGGAAGGCTATCGTAGCGGCAGTATGAATGAGGTATTGTAAGCAGTTGGCAGTTGGCAGTTGGCAGTTGGCAATTATAAATTATTATTGAATATAGATTACTCAGACGCACTTTTCTGCTAATAGCTGAGCAATTACATAAAAACGAAAAAGGGTAATATCCTTAAATGAATATTACCCTTTTTTAACTTTAAGAATTAAAATGTTTTATCGTTGCATGATCGCTGTATCAGTTCCAGTTGTACTATCAGTAGGAACTGCCACAGTTCCATCTGTTCCAGTCCAAATGTTATCATACGTTGAACCATTGTAATAACCGCATGTCTGTGTACCTTTCCATTCAACGTGACCGTCTATGTAAAGCACGTTTTGGCCTTTTTGATTGTGATTGTCAGAAAGCGCAGTGCCAGCGCCCAGAGCGTCCGCAGCTATCGCCGTCCCAGGATCATTTCCCGCCGTATGGTTATCATCATACCCGTAACTGCACCTAGCTGTTGTGAAATCAGTATTCGTTGTTGATAAAAGTAAATTGTTTGCTTCGGAAACACCAGCGTCACTTGTACATCTAAAGACTTTTCTATCAGTAATATATGCGTCATAAAGTTTTCCCAATGAGTTTAATTCGGTCGTACTAGTTGTGGTTGTGTCTGTGTATCCTGGGAAATTTTCACTATTGTCATTAGAGTACATATTAAGAGCCAAGCCGATTTGCTTAAGATTCGATGCACACTGTGTCCTGCGTGCCGATTCACGCGCCCTACCTAATGCAGGCAATAAAATACCCGAAAGTATGCCGATAATGGC
>MHZD01000237.1:0-102 GCA_001828645.1 Planctomycetes bacterium RIFOXYC2_FULL_41_27
CAGCATTTCCGAGTATTATGACAAGGACAGACCCGGCTACTATAAGGCCATTCAAACGGTCAGAAATAATGATATGGACATGACCGGTTGGCTTGAATATTT
>MHZD01000237.1:200-729 GCA_001828645.1 Planctomycetes bacterium RIFOXYC2_FULL_41_27
TAAATACACGGCAGGTCAAAATTATTCGTTATCTCGTTATTAATGACCGGATTGATAATGAGCAATGTCAGAGCTTGTGCAATAGCATAAAAAGAACAGCCACGCGCGATTTGACCGATCTTGTTGAAAAATCTCTACTGGTAAAGCATGGGGAAAAGAAAGGAACTTATTATCTTCTTTCGCCTGAAATCTCCGAAAAAATAAGGGACATTAAGGGACATGCTTAAGGGACAAGTCTTACGATGACAAGAATAATAACTACGGAAGCATCACAAATAAAGCAGTCAGTGAGATGTTCAATCTTTCCAATGAGGTAGCATTGGAAGAAATCAAGAAATTTTTGTCGGTTGGTGTTATAAAATCAGAAGGAAAAGGGCGCAATGTCAGATACATTATTGCCTGAGTTGGCGATTAGGTTGGCGATTGTAAAAAGAAGACAAGGTATTAGCCCAGCATTACGGTTTCACCGATGAGGAATTAGACTTCATCATCAACTACGACATTAAATACCGTATGGGCAAAGAATTGG
>MHZD01000237.1:764-5601 GCA_001828645.1 Planctomycetes bacterium RIFOXYC2_FULL_41_27
CACGGCATTAATCAGTGAAACCGTAACAGGAAAGATAAAGGTAATATAACGTATGACGGAAGAAGAATTGATAATTAAATTGAACGAATTTCGTAGACTGCCTGCTGAAACGGAGGTCTTTGAATTTAAAGAGGCCAAGAATAATTATGACTCTAATAAGCTGGGTAAATATTTTTCTGCTCTTTCAAATGAAGCAAATCTTAAAGGCAGACCTCACGCATGGCTTATTTTCGGAATTAAGGATAAGGGAAGGACAATAGTCGGCAGCCACTTCCGCCAGAACCGTAAAGACCTTGACAACCTTAAAGGAGAGTTAGCCAATAAAACCACCAATCGTATTTCTTTTATCGAAATCTATGAACTGCATCTACCCGAAGGCCGTATAGTCATGTTTCAAATTCCTGCTGCTCCAAAAGGCATACCCGTTGCCTTTGATGGACACTACTATGGAAGGGAAGGAGAAGAACTATCGCCATTGAATCTGGAAGAAATTGAACGTATTCGGGCACAAGTTGCTTTGGAGGATTGGAGCGCTGCTATGGTGCCGGATGCCGCAATTGATGACCTTGACCCTGCGGCTATCGCAAAAGCTCGTGAAAACTACAAGAACAAGTTTCCCCATCAAGCGCATGATATTGACCGTTGGGATGATATCACTTTTTTGAACAAAGCCAAAGTAATAATAAAGGGCAAAATTACCCGTACAGCAATAATCCTATTAGGCAAACCAGAATCGGAACATTTTATTAGTCCGGCAGAAACAAAGATACGCTGGCTCTTGAAAGATGTCAAAGGAAATGACAAGGACTATCACATTGAGAGTTGTCCTTTACTGCTGGCTGTTGATAAGATATATGCAAAAATCCGCAATCTGAAATACCGCTATATCAAAGACGGCACTTTATTCCCTGATGAGGTTGATCAATACGAGCCATTTGTAATTCGTGAAGCTATAAACAATTGCATTGCACATCAGGATTACACAAAGGGCGGCCGCATTAATGTTGTTGAAATGGAAGATCAATTGATATTTACTAATCTCGGCAGCTTCATTCCTGGTTCCGTGGAGAAAGTAGTTAAAGAAGATGCGCCGGAAGAACATTACCGCAATAGGTTTCTCGCAACCGCCATGTTTAATTTAAAAATGGTTGACACCGCAGGCGGTGGCATAAGGAAGATGTTTAATTATCAACGTGAAAGATTTTTCCCAATGCCGGAATATGACTTGTCAGAAGATAGAGTAAAAGTAACGGTAATCGGCAAGGTGCTCGATATGGATTTCGCGCGTGTACTCGCACGAAATCCGAGTTTGTTTTTAGAACAAATTATCATGTTAGATAAGGTACAAAAACAGAAACCTCTTTCTGATGAGGAGATCAAATATCTGAAAGGGCTTGGCTTGATAGAGGGGAGAAAACCCAATTATGTTATCTCCGCCAAAATTACTGCGTCGCTGTCCAATGATGAATTAAAGGCGCATTATATTAAGCAGAGGGGGCTTGATGATGATCACTACAAAAATCTCATCGTTGAATATCTAAAAAAGTTCGGAGAATCACCAAGAAAAAACATTGAGAAGTTCCTTCGGGATAAATTGCCGGACATATTAACTGAATCCCAAAAGAAGAACAAAGTTACTAACTTGCTCTCTGCATTAAGAATCAAGGGGACAATACGTAACAACGGGTATTCTAAATGGTCTCCTGTTTAAAAGAGTTTTAAAAGAGTTTTAAAAGAGTTTTAAAAGAGTTTTCCGGGTTAGGCTTGAAATTTCAAGCAGTTACGATAGGATGCAATGATAAGAATTATTTCATTAGAAAAACCATGCAAAAGGGAGGAATAACTCTAACCCTCTAATAGTCAACAGTTTATTTATTTCATCACAATATTCCACCAAACTCTACCGTACACTTTAAAATCTTTTAATTCGGTACGAAGCATGTTAGAAATTATTGCATATCTGGGAAATACGGAACTCCTTAAGCTACCTAAGACGGCTTTTCTGTGCAGTCGGCAAGTGCCAGCAGGTGTGGTGCTCAAATGCTACGATTGGGCTATTGCACAACGTGAGGCTGGGAGGTGCATCATCAGCGGCTTTCATAGCCAATTAGAAAAAGATGTGATGCACTACCTGCTCAAAGGAAAACAGCCCATTATACTTGTGCTGGCAAGAGGTCTTAAAAAGAGACTAGAACCAGAATTAAAGGATGCCATAAACGGAAAAAGATTGTTGATCGTTACACCATTTGACAAAAAAATTAAACGAGTTACCTCAGAAACCGCAAACCAGCGAAATCATCTGATGGCAGAAATGGTGGATGAAATATTTGTCGCCTATGCCTTACCGGGTGGAAATATTGAAAAGCTCATTACAGACATTTCATTCAAGGGAAAAACAATTTCACCCTTTAAAACTGGTTAAGTGATTGGTATTTTAAAGCATATAGTTTGAATGCAAGAAGAAACTCAATCAATTTGTTTTTTTTAAATTTCTCAAAGTTCCTTTGAGTGATGCAGCGCTTTCTGATAGAATAATTTATAACAATTCAATCTGTTCCCTGAATATTCACATGGTGTAATTTCAATGTAAGGAGTGTACATGTTCAAAGATTTCAAAAAGATACAATTCAAGATGCCTAAGAAATTTTCGGTCTGGCATATTATTATCGCCTTTGGATTTTTCATCCTCCTGCAGATCTATTTGATGAATCCCGGGGTAAGGAACGTTACGTACAGTGATTTTAAAAAGTTGGTCAAAGATGGGAATGTGCTGGAATGTTATATTACGAACACTATGATTCGCGGTAAGCTGCGAGAGATGGAACGCGGTACGACAAAAAATGCCGTTTTTACCACGGCCCGTGTGGACGACCCTGACATGGTAAAAGACCTGGAATCCATGGGTGTAAAGTATGCAGGACAATATGAAAGCCCGTGGTTTAAAACGTTTTTTTTCTCATGGGTGGTGCCTTTACTCATTTTATTCGTAATCTGGCGTTTTGTTTTTAAACGATTCGGTCCCGCCAGTAGTATTATGACCTTTGGCAAAAGCAAAGGGCGTCTTTACGCCCAGGAGGACCTGAACGTAACCTTCGACGATGTGGCGGGAATCGATGAAGCAAAAGAAGAACTCCAGGAAATTATCGAGTTCCTGAAAACCCCGGAAAAATTTCGTGCCCTGGGGGGGAAAATACCGAAGGGCGTTTTGCTGGTCGGCGCACCCGGAACAGGAAAAACACTCCTGGCAAAGGCCGTTGCAGGCGAGGCTGGAGTGCCGTTCTTTAATATGAGCGGTTCAGAATTTGTAGAAATGTTCGTCGGCGTGGGCGCCGCACGGGTGAGGGATTTGTTTAACCAGGCAGATCAGAAAGCGCCATGTATCATCTTCATCGACGAACTTGACGCCCTGGGCAAGGCTCGAGGGATAAATCCTATGGGCGGACACGATGAGCGGGAACAGACACTGAACCAATTGCTGGTAGAAATGGACGGGTTTGATTCCAATAAAGGCGTAATTATCATGGGCTCTACCAACCGCCCGGAAATGTTAGACACCGCCCTTTTGAGACCAGGCAGGTTTGATCGCCAGGTGGTTGTTGACCGACCAGACCTCCACGGACGAGAAGCAATCCTTAAGGTGCATGCAAAAGGGGTAAAACTGGAGAAGGAAATCAATTTACACTCTATTGCAGCCATGACTCCGGGATTTGTCGGCGCAGACCTTGCCAATCTCGTCAATGAAGCCGCCCTGCTTGCGGCAAGGCGAAATAAGAAAGCGGTGGGGATGCCGGAATTCGAAGAGGCAATTGACCGCCTTATAACCGGTCTCGAAAAGAAGAAACGATTGATGAATAAAAAGGAGAAGGAGATCGTCGCTCATCACGAATCGGGTCATGCGCTGGTTGCATGCTCTTTGCCGCACGCAGACCCGGTGCGAAAAATATCGATGATTCCCCGCGGCATCGGAGCGCTGGGGCATACCTTACAAAGGCCTACCGAAGACCGATACCTGATGACGAAAGCCGAACTCCTGGATCGCATCGCTATCTTACTGGGGGGGAGGATCGCAGAGGAAATTATCTTTAACGAAATATCAACAGGCGCACAGAATGATTTAGAAAAGGCCACCGAAATTGCCAAGATGATGGTCAAAGAGTATGGCATGAGTGAAAAGATGGGTCTGGTAACGTTCGAGCAAGGCGACAGACCACTCTTTTTAAGCGGAGGATTTGCGGCCAGCAAGGAGTACAGCGAAGAAACCGCACGGGAAATTGATCTTGAAATAAAGAAGATCGTGGACGAATCGTTTCATCGTGTAAAAACGTTATTAATCGAAAAAAAGGAAATATTACAGGGCATGGCAAAGACATTAATGGAAAAAGAAGTTATCGAGGGAGAAGAATTAAAAATACTTTTAGAGGAGCTTCACAAAACTAACGGAGGAAAAAAACCATGCTAAAAAGCTATATTATCAGATATAAATACTGCACTCTCGGCGCTATCATTGCCGCAAATTGCGCCTCAGTATGTATTTTTAAACTGGTACATCCTGATGATATAGAAAAGATGTAGAGAAAAATATGAAAATTAACTTTCGGGTAACGGTAGGGTCTGGTTCCATTACGGCAACGACCAAAAACCTGATTGAGCAAGCAAGTAAAGCGCTGTACACCGCTAAAGCTGTGAAAAAGACATAACTGAAAAACCGACTGGAAGACAAATTGGAAATGACGCAGAAAGCAAAATTTTCTTTTCACAGAGGGGACGATGGAATCCTGCCAGAAGTCATTAGTATCATTCCGCTGAAGGATGATGTGGTTTTTCCGCATCTGATCCG
>MHZD01000238.1:0-7763 GCA_001828645.1 Planctomycetes bacterium RIFOXYC2_FULL_41_27
CGATAAAGAAGGAAATGGAGTCAATTTACTGATGGAGAGAAAAGATCCTATTTATATAAAGCACATATTAGACGCGATATCCAGAATAGGTGAGTATACCCAGGGAATAAAATATGAAAATTTCGTGAATAATCATCTTATTCAGGACGGAGTAATAAGGCAGCTTGAAATAATCGGTGAAGCCTCCAAAAGGTTATCTGCGGAGATTAAGGAAAAATATCTTGAGATACCCTGGAAAGATATAATGGGAATGAGAGATAAATTAATACACGATTATTTTGGTGTAGATTTAGATGCAGTCTGGGATACAGTCGAGAAGGATATTCCTGTGTTAAAAAATAAATTGCAGGATTCGTCATGGGAAAAAAGTTTATAAAATGATTTTTGATAAAATCAATAAGAAATACCCAAAACATTATATAGAGAATCCTTCCGGAGAATAGTTTGTTTAACTCGGATACTCAAACCGTTCTTACTGTAACTTCAATCTCAAGACCAAAAAGAGTAGCTTTTTTAGTTCACTCTGAGAAGATCGACAATAATGGCATTAACCAGATTATCAGGTATAGTATAGGAACGTGGGGTGGAAGGTTTCATGCAATAATTCCTACTTCGGGAGAAGAGATTGCACCAGATTGGTGGAAGCTTCTCATCATTTTAGATCCAGACATTATTTATTCCTTTCTTCCTCTTGCTGATAAATTAATTCGACGTATCAATAGATACATCCTTCCAGCAAAAATTATAGAGCCTAACGACAGAGTAAAAGTTGAGAACACTTATAGAATTGATACGTTTACAATAGGAGCTTTGGGCATAGAGGATATTCCGCGTTTTAAGTGGGAATCACGACGTTTCTTAGATGAACCTTCCTTCTTCTATATCAAGGAAGGCAAAGAAGATACTCAGAATAACTCATTTGTGTTACGTAATTTTGGCACTTTACCTAAAACTGCAGATCTCTCCGTTGAATCCTTATTTCGTGACATACGCTGTGAAATTATAGAACCAAATGAAATGACACCATCTGAAATATTAGAAAATATATTTGAAAAAGCCAAACCATATCCGAGGAAAATAATTGTCCCTATCGATTTTTGTCAAATGTATACCTTTTGCAATTATTCACTTGATTATAATGAATCTACAAAGGGAATTCACATAGTTGTAGGAAATCAACCCTTTGATGCTATCTATGCATGGAATCGTGCTTTAATCTCAGGCATGACTTTTGGACGTGATGTTTTCTGGCTTGCTGAAGAACATTCCCAGGACGAAAACTTGTTACGACTTATGAGTCGATGGATAAATGAATTTTGGACTGGTAATATGGAAACGCCTGGAAAGATTGTCTCGTATAGTGTGGATGTAACTTCGCTTCAAAATCTAGCTAAAAAGATGAGTGAACTTACTCGTTTGCACTTTAAAGCAATACGAATAAATCCAGATAACCTTCCCTGCCCTAATGCGCGCAAATTTATACCAAAACTACTTGAACGTGGACAGGCATGCCGAATAGACAAAGTACCACTATCTGAGAATAAAGGTCTAGTTGGATTTCAAAGGCCGCCTTTTTTGTTTAAAGGACATCCTCAATTTGGATGGATGGTAGACCTTGAAATTCAATATCACCCCGAACGATATAATTGGACTAATGTCAGGCCGACATGGAAGCTACCCAAACGCTTGGGACTTGCACACAAGTTTTTTGATAATTATAAACGCAGTTCTCGTATAGTAAATGGTGGTTTACCAAGTATAGAAACAGCAAATGAAGATAATGTTATACATATCCTCATACCATCTGATCTTGCTGTAGTACGGACATGGCTTGAATATTACCCAAATACAAGTAAACACCGTCCTCAGACAACCCCCTTATTCACAGAAATCCATGTATCGGACAAAGGGCAATATTTACAGGGAATAATACGCCTTTTTGGAAATATTTACTCAGCCGGAAATAAATTTGAAGACCCATTCTGGCGTGATGTATTGCTCCATATGGTTGGTAAACCAGATTATCATAATGATTTTACAGAGATTAAAAAAATAGTTCATAAATCAATCAATGACATTTTTGCGGAGGATACGACACCATTAGAAGCTGGCAGTCCTCGGCTGGATCAATTTGCCGAGAAACTGACATATAAACTCCTATCCATTGATGCAAAGTCTCATGAATTGACTGTGGAACAACTCAAAGGCCGATTTGCGCAATTGCGTGGAGAAGCATTAAATAAGGATCCTAATAACGGTTGGTGGAATGCAAATGAAAGGTTTGATGAGTTAAAAGAACAGGAATTACAAAGTCTACTTGAAACAAAAGTATTTCTGCAAGGTTTAGAACTTTCCTGTCCACATTGTGGTACACGTCAGTGGTATGTTGTAGACGATTTAGGTTCTGAGATGCGTTGTAATGGGTGTCTATTTCATTTTCCTCTCCCACCCGATCCCTCTTGGTCATTTCGACTTAATAGCCTTGTTCGAAATGCATTACGCAAATATGGAACTCTTGCAGTATTACATACTTTATATGAACTGCAGAGAGATAGTTTTTCGGAAATGTTTTTATACCTTCCTTGCCAGGATATTTTTAAAGCTGATATAAATACTCCATTCACTGATCTCGATATTGTTGTTATCAAAGAAGGTAAGTTCATTATAGGAGAAGCGAAGTCAGACCCTGGAGGGTTCAAACATCCCGATTTTGAAAAACTCAGGGAGGTTGCAATAGAGTTGTTGCCTGATGAAATATTACTTGCAGCACCAGGAAATAAATGGCCTGATAGTGTGCTTACAGAGATAAAAAATCTAACTGACGAACTTAAACAGGTAGATGTTGCTGTTTCTCCGCTGCTACTTCAATGGTTATAAAGCTTGCAATACGTAAACTTTTGTATTTTTCATGGAACGAATGAACGCATCCCTTATTGAAAAATTTGTTGAAAAAATAACACACGTCAAAAAAGAACCTTCCGCTTGTTAAAAAGAAGTTAAATCCGGTATGTAATTGGGAATGGTGGGGGTGGGATGAACGTTGTTTTATCAGCAGCCCAAGCGGGGATATTTTAGAATTATACCTGGAAATACAGGATGTAGCTTGGTTAATTTATGATTACTGGATTTTTTTAAGAAATAGTAAAAAGCAGATATGTCAGCAAATACTCACAGGTTTCCCTGCAAATCCATTCTTCAGTCTCTGAATTATGTCATCTATAAAATCTTTATCAAGCCATTTGCTCAGGTTCATGCGTTCGTATATTTTAAGGGTTTTTGAGGTGTAATTCATCCTGTCGATAATAATGCTGTCAACATGGGTGTTTATCTTTTCCGAAAGCGTCTCAGGATTCATTGGCAGCGCCGGACCTATAAAGGCATAGGTCTTTATCCTGTTATCATGGAGTGTTTTCAGGGTACGCATTCTTGCTATGATTGATGGGGCATTTGGTTCAAATACTTTCCTTATCTCTTCGTCATTCGTTGTGATGGTAATGCCCACCTCAATGTCCTTAAATTTCTTAATAATGTCCATATCCCTCAGGACAAGGGGGGATTTCGTGAGTATATCAACAGGGGATTGGTTTTGTAATAAGATTTCAAGACACTGCCGTGTAAGTTTGTATTTCGATTCGATTTGCTGGTAGGCATCTGTTACTGAACTGATCATGACCCTTCCATTTCTTGCCCTTTTGAGCTGTCTTTGTAGAATTTCCGGGGCGTTGATCTTGACATCCACAAAGCCTCCCCATGGTTCTGTATGGCCGGTGTATCTCTTCATGAATGTTGCATAACAGTATCTGCAGCCGTGAGAGCAGCCTACATAGGGGTTGACACAGTAATCAACACCAGGGATTCCTGATTTCGTGAGGATGGACTTAGCCTTTATCTCTCGGATGATTAAACTCATATTTTCAATTTTATCATGACCAGCAGGACAGTGCCTATATTTTTCTTAAAATAGAAATGCAGATATGATAGTATGTTATCATTATAATAAGAAATATATAAAAACAAGAGGAATGATTTTTGGTTAAGAAAAACATTGATAGTGAAGCTTTATATAAAGAAGTTGCACGGTTAATGGCTGACCGGAAGCAGTGCGTGGCGTTGACTGGCGCTGGTGTATCGGCGGAAAGCGGCATACCTACGTTCAGGTCAAAGGGAGGACTCTGGGAAAAGTACGATCCCATAGAATTCGCTTCTATTGAAGCTTTTCGGAAGGATCCGTCAAAATACTGGTCACTGCGCGGGGAATTTATCAAGGACTATGATCGGTATCAGCCAAACAAGGCACATCTCGCCCTGGCAGAGCTTGAGCATGTGGGAATAGTACGATGTGTAATAACCCAGAATATCGACGGTCTGCACAAAAAGGCCGGCAGCAAAAATGTGATTGAAATTCACGGGAATCTCATGGAAATCATTTGCCTTGTGTGCGGCAAGGGATACAAAGCACCCCACATTCCCGATGGAATGCCGCCCCATTGTTCGTGTGGCGGCATTCTTAAACCAAACACCGTTTTGTTCGGAGAGGAGTTGCCGGTGGGTGTATTCATGAAGGCAAAAGAGGAATCAGCATCGTGCAGAATCATGCTCCTTGTCGGTACATCCGCAATTGTTCAGCCTGCGGCGTCTTTGCCTTATCTGGCAAAACAGAACGGAGCAAAGATAATCGAGATCAATATTGAGAAGGCATTTCCCGAAGCTGATTATTTTATTATAGAAAAGGCAGGAACAGCCCTTCCCAGAATCGTTGCAGAGGTAAATAAATTTAGCCATGAATAAGTATCTCATGCAAGTTCTTGATAGGTTATATTTTCGTGTCGCCCCTGCCAGAATCCGTGTACCTCAGAAGCCGGATTCGTATGATTTCAGTCACATAACCAAAAAGGAGTATTTAGAAAATCCCGAATTATTTTATAGTAAACCCGATAAGATGCCCGATTTTTCTATAACCAGAACTGCCGATATTGACGGCGTTGAAGTCGTTGACGTCAAATTTCCAAGTCCTATCCAGACCAAACATGCAAAAAACAACACGGTTCACGGACTTTATTTCAAGGCTTCAGGGAAAAAGGATTTTGCAACGGTAATCCTTCTCCACGGATGGGGGAGAAGTAATCTCTGGAAAGAGAAAAAAATTGCCTTGAATTTAGCCAGGAATAATATTAATTGCTTTATTCTCAAACTTCCTTTTCACTTCGAAAGAACGCCTGAAGACACGTGGAGTGGTGAATATTTCATCACGGGAGATATTCACAGGACGGTTGAAGGAACACGCCAGCTCGTCATAGAAGTGAGAACAGTCTCGTCCTGGTTGAGAAAACAGGTAGAAAAAGTGGTTATATCAGGTATTAGTCTGGGAGGGATGATGGCACACCTGGCAATGGCGGCTGAGGCGTTTGATGCAGGAATCACCATCCTGGCAGGCGGCAATAACGCCGGCATTATCTGGGAGGGAATAGCAACCGGAAGTGTAAAAGATGATTTATTAAAGGCAGGCTTTAACCGCGCACAGACAAGCCATATATACCAGATCATTAACCCTTGCATCCTGGCAAAGCACAACAAAACAAAGCGACTGTTAATGATAAACGGACTTTATGACGAAGTCGTGCCGAGGAGATTTACCATGGAATTATGGGAGGCGCTGGGAAGGCCAAAGATAAAGTGGTATCCCTGTTCACATGTAACCTCGATATTATTTGTAAAAAACATTGCAAAGGATATGGTCAAATTCATTCACGGGGATGCGGAGGTCAATCATGAATAAGAACGCGGTCACTACAACTATAGTTGTAAAATTAAATCGCCAATAATTATTTTATTGTATAGAATTTTCATTTTATTCATGCGGTTCACATGGTATATGCGATGCATAAATCCCCCTTAGAAAAGGGGGCAAAGGGGGTTGTAAACTTGTCCTCGTGAAAACGGGGATAACCACGGAAAAACACAACCCCCTTGAATCGTTCGACTGAGCTCACGACGAAGTCCCCCTTTGCTAAGGAGGACTTAAAAAGAATAACTTAATAACCCATAACCTTAGAAAGGAGACACGATATGCAACATGAGCATCATGACCTCATTCACGAATTTCCTGAGTATCGTGAAGAAATTCATAATCTTAAAACTACCAACGAGCACTTTCGTGAGATTTTTGATGCATATCATACAATCGATAAAGAGGTTTATCGTGTAGAAAACAATATCGAACCCCGGTCAGATGCGGCATTGGAAGAGCTTAAGAAACGGAGGCTTGTCTTAAAGGACGAACTTTTCCGAATAATAAGGCAGAGCAAGCCTTAGATAAATGATACAAATTGTTCGGGTACTAAAAAATAAAGAGGCAAGAAATGTTGTAGCCTTCGGGTCTTATGTAAAAATGAAAGAAATGGAGCCAATTCACGGATGAAGTTGTAGGGTGGACTTCGTCGTGAGCGCTCAGTCGAACGATTAAGCGTGAGCGAATCCACCATATTTGAAAGTGTTGTCAGTGAATTTGGCATAATAATCAGTTTTGTAGCTTGTGGGAAGTGCAGCGCACCCAACAAAACATGGGAATGATGGACGAACGCAGATTTTTTAAGATGTATGGGTTTAAAATTTTAAACCCTTACGGCATGTATCTGCGAAAATCTGCGTCCTGATTAAGAAAGAGGAATAAATATCTATGACACGACCGATGTTTTATGAATTCAGACCACAGTCACCCATTACGTCTCCAAGGGGCACGACCCTTACGTGCAAAAACTGGGACAGTGAAGCGGCCTTGCGGATGTTGATGAACAACCTTGACCCCGATGTCGCCATTCAGCCAGAAGAACTTATCGTCTATGGAGGGACGGGTCGTGCAGCAAGGAACTGGAAGGAATATCAGAGAATTGTGAATGCATTAAAGACGCTCAAAAATGACGAGACCCTGTGCATTCAGTCAGGCAAGCCGGTATATATTGCCAGGACTCATGAATGGGCTCCGCGCATTGTCATTGCTAATGCAAATCTTGTCCCTGCATGGGCCAAACAGGAGGTGTTTGATAGATACGATGAAATGGGACTCATCATGTACGGTCAGATGACGGCGGGAAGCTGGATTTATATCGGTACACAGGGCGTCCTGCAGGGTACATACGAAACCTTTGCAGCCCTTGCTAAAAAGGTATTTAATACCGATACTCTTAAGGGCAAGTTCGTGCTCACAGCAGGCATGGGGGGCATGAGCAGTGCACAGCCATTGGCCGTAACTATGAACGAGGGTGTGGTACTATGCGTAGAGGTGAGGAAGGAACGCATAGAAAAAAAGATTAAAGAGGGTTATTGCGATAGGATGACGGATAATCTCGATGAGGCGCTTCAATGGGTTGCGGACGCCAAATCTAAACAAATGCCGCTATCGGTAGGTTTGGTGGGAAATGCCGCCGTTATACATCCTGAACTGGTAAAGCGAAATATCACGCCGGACATCGTAACGGATCAAACCCCTGCGCATGATCTGATGTCGTATGTGCCAGTTGGAGAGGTGAAGGAACTCGACAAACTAAGGGAGAAAAATAAACGCGCTTACAAGGAAAAGGTATTAGACGCCATTGTCGATCATGCAAAAGCCATTCTGGATATGCAGAGGAATGGGGCTGTGTGTTTTGATTACGGCAATAATCTCAGGTCACAGGCAGAGATGGCGGGCGTATCCATGAGGGATTCCGACGGACGCTATTGGTATCCGGGTTTTGTCCCTGCATTTATACGGCCTTTATTCTGTC
>MHZD01000238.1:7784-7897 GCA_001828645.1 Planctomycetes bacterium RIFOXYC2_FULL_41_27
GGGCTGCGCTATCGGGTGATGTGGCAGATATTGAGAGAATAGACGAAGCGGTCATCAATAACTTTCCAGAAGATACATCGCTGGTAAGATGGATAAAACTTGCCAGGGAAAAA
>MHZD01000238.1:7991-8075 GCA_001828645.1 Planctomycetes bacterium RIFOXYC2_FULL_41_27
GTATCGTCAAAGCGCCCGTAGTTATCGGGAGAGACCACCTTGATTGTGGTTCTGTTGCATCTCCATATCGGGAAACCGAGGATA
>MHZD01000238.1:8290-8705 GCA_001828645.1 Planctomycetes bacterium RIFOXYC2_FULL_41_27
ACCCGGGAATTGGGATTGCAAGGCACGTAGATGCGGGCTATGAAGAGGCTATTCAAATAGCAAAACAGAAGGATGTGTTGATACCTGAATAAAGATCAAGTTAGTCCCTTTAAGTCCCCCTTACTAAAGGGGGATTCAGGGGGTTGTGTTTTTTTCCTGTGTTATTTCACAACCCCCTCGCCCCCTTTTTTAAGGGGGATTTTTATGCTTCATATCGCCCTAAAACCGCTTAATTAAAATGAAAATTCCTATATAATAAATTTACAATTTACATTTTGATATTTTCGTTTACGGAGGTGATAACCATGTCCGAACTGGCCTCAAAAACGTGTGTTCCCTGCAAAGGTGGAGTGCCACCCCTGAAAGGCGAGGCGCTTCAAGCTTTGCAGAAGCAGGTGGAAGGTTGGAATGTGGT
>MHZD01000239.1 GCA_001828645.1 Planctomycetes bacterium RIFOXYC2_FULL_41_27
CACTGTTAAAAAGAAGCGGGAAGTTGTTCCATGTTTTTACAAAATAGTTTGTGACGATGGTAAATTCATCATCGTAAACAAATTGGTTTGATAGAGAATTTAAATAAATAAATTGCGAAAAACATACGATGACTAAAATGAGAACAGGAAGAGACGGATTCTTGGATATTTTTGATTCTCTGAGCGACATTTATAGAAAAATAATACCTTGTTATGAGATTCTAATTATTAAGAAATATCAGATAGACAAAAGGCAGGAAGTTATTTCAAATATTCATAATATTTTCCAGCTCTTTGGAAATGATACTATAGACTTGTTTTAAAGGGATACCTCTTTCCTCCGCAATTCTCTTACAATCTTCATATTCAGGTGAAAAGCTTTTAATATCGCCATTATATCTCCCAATCTTAACCTTTATCTTACCAAATCGGCTATCTACCTCTTTAAATTCCCGGGTGAGTATTGTGCGAATCACTTTGTATTTCCTTATACCAAACGTAGTTGTTTGATTGAACAAAACTAACTCAACGGCAGGGAGTCTCGATTCCGATGCCATAGCGCTGATGATGATTCCAGGGCGGCCCTTTTTCATCTGAATTGGCGTAAAATATGCATCCACTGCGCCTGCCTCAAATAATTTTTCCATGACGTAGCCTAATACCTCGCCAGACATATTGTCGATGTTTGTTTCGACAATCCACATTTCATCTGATGCTATGTTTGGAGTTACTTCTCCAATCAGTATGCGTAACAAATTAGGCACGGTGGGGTTGTCATTGCTACCAGCGCCATAGCCAATTTGAAGGATTCTCATTTCTGGCGTAGTACGAAGTCCTTCTCCCAGCGTCGTTATTATTGCAGCGCCTGTAGGAGTTGTTAATTCCTTCTCTATATCGACAGATTTCAATAATTGCGTCTTCAGGAGTTCTGCCGTTGCCGGGGCAGGAACAGGGAATGTGCCATGTTCGCATTTTGTGTATCCATGTCCGGTGGGGATGGGGGAAAAATATATCTTTTGAATACCAAGCTGCCTAATGGCTATCACAGCGCCTACGATATCAACGATTGAGTCTATAGCGCCAACTTCGTGAAAATGAACTTTTTCTGGCGATGTATTGTGAACTTTTGCTTCAACCTCAGCCAACCTTTGGAAAATTCTGATGCTGTCCCGTTTGATGTCTTGATGGAGATTACTATTTTCGATAATTGTTTTTATCCCGGAAAGATTTAAATCTGAATTGTGGTGATGGTGTGTTGTGTGTGTGTCCTTATGAGAAATTATTACATGAACCTTTGTGCCGCTTATCCCGGCGCGGTTAACCTTAGCTGCCGATATTTCATAGCCATGAAGGTGGAGTTGTGCCAGTTGTTCTTTTAAAAAATTAATGTCCAGCCCTGCATCAACAAAGGCACCAAGGACCATATCCCCGCTAATACCAGAAAAACAGTCAAAATATACAATCTTCACCGATATTCCTCAATTCTTTAAATTAGACCTGAATATCCACAAATTATCACAGATGCTAGCACACGTTTTATAATGAGTCAATGAAAAACGAATCCATTTTTATTGACTTATTCACGTTCGTTTATATAATGCAATCTCTTTAGAGAGTATTTTTCATTTACCGGTCATCAGGCGGGATGGGTTAAGCAAAAGCGGACCCCTTCCCCGGTTTCTTGAGTTTATGGAGTTTCTTGTGTTTCTTGGCTTAACACAATGAACCCAACAGACCCAAAAAACTCTGTGGGTGCGCTCCGCTTCACCCAACTTGTATAATAAATAAAATGGATATTGGCATATTTGGCGGGTCATTTAATCCGATTCATATCGGTCATCTCATTGTTGCAGAAGAGGTATTTCAGCTGCGGGGATTATCAAAGGTGATATTTATGCCTGCAGGGATATCTCCTCATAAAGAATCAAGTGATTTAACAGATTCTTTTCATCGGTATCAAATGGTTAAAAATGCAATAAGTGACAACGAGCATTTCGAGGTTTCCGATATAGAAATTAAACGGTCTGGAAAATCCTATACCATAGATACAATCAGGATTTTAAGAGAGAGATATGGAGAAGAACACAAATTATATCTTATTATGGGAACAGACATGATAAATGAAATAAGTACATGGAAAGACATTGACACGCTTTCCATGAAGTGCCGTTTTATAATGGTCAATCGTGCCTCGATTCCAACAAATGGAATTTCTAAGTCACCCTTTCCGGAATGCGGAATCAGGGGGATTAAGGTGTTTTCCGATGAAAAAATAGCAGAGATTGAAAGACTAAAAGTCACAATTCCACCCATTGGCATATCCTCCACCGAAATTAGGGATAGATTGCGCAGTGGAAGGAGTATACGATATTTAGTCCCGCATTGCGTGGAAGATTACATTAAAACTCATAATTTGTATGGAAGATGTTAAATTGCGTTTGAACGGAAATAGACAAAATGTTATTTCGAGACAAACAGCCAAAGGCCAAAACCTAAAGATTCGTTTGTGCTGAAACAGTTAAAAGGTGGTAATATGCAAAGGAGACTAAAAATTTATTTGGAAAACTCTTTAATAAGTATGTATTTTCAGGATGATGCGCCTTATCTAAGAGATTTAACAAGACAATTTTGGGAAGAAACTTTACCCCATTTTGAAGCATACGTCTCCGATATTGTTCTTGCGGAGATTAGGGCAATAGAGGACAATAATCTAAGAAAAGGTTTGGAAAGGTTGATTAGAAAGTTTGAAATAATAGAGATAACAGAAAATGTGCTTGAGTTATCGAATATTTATTTATCTTATAGACGCTTACCACGCGGAGATGCGCTTCATCGTGCAGCAGCGAGTACTGGGAGAATGGAATCTTTAGTGACTTGGAACCTCAGACATTTGTACAAGCGAGGAACACAAGAAATGATCCGAGAAGTAAATACCAAATTAAGATTGCCCGTACCTTCAATTTTAACACCCGAAGATTTCTTTGAAGAAGAGGAGGTATAAAATGCCAAGAAAAAAGGTTACAGAAAAAAATAAGGAGGAAATTCGGAATAGAGTGCGGCGTGAGTTTCCAGGCTGTAAATCATTACAGGAGATTCATTACTACCGTTATATGAAAGAGATTGAATGGGAAACAATGACTCATGCTGAGATAGTGGCAGATATTAGAAGAGGAGCTTCTGAAATAAAAAAAGAAATGAAGACATTTGAATCAAAAATGAGAAGAAAACCCGTCACTTCCAATAACACAATGTAAAAGACTATGCTTAGCTGCGTCCAGGTTCGGCACCAAATACGTTAGCCAAATGCCTTTCAATTTTTTACAAAAACAATTTAAATCTTCATTAAAAATGCAATATGTAAAATATATATTTATACTATGCTTCCTTTTTTCGGTTAGTAGTATAAGTTTTGCCCAGGGGAATATTGTAGATTATTTCCTGAAAGATCCTAAGGCGTGGGACGAAACAAAAAAATTGATCCATAAAGAGCCGACAAAAGTTGTTGTTACCGGTGGATTAGAGGGAGTGGTATGTAACCTTGCAGAATTAACGGAGGGAGATGAAGTAGCCCTGGTTTTTATAGACACACAGAAATCTGAGAAAATGAAACGGGAAGGTTTTTGCAATGCAGAGGATAAGCTAACAAGGGGTAAAAATAGGGTTGTATCTGTGAATACCAGAAATTCCGGGAATCGTACACAATTTCATTATAAATTTCTCCTCCAGAGGAACATTAATAACGAACCGATTACAATCTATAATAACGGGAATGCCGTTTTGGAAAGTACGTACGACGGCAGTCAGCCAGTGATAAACATCTCTAATTTATCAGGAATTGAACTCTGTGAAATAGAGATTCGTGATTGGTAATACTGTCTGAATTTCTTCCTTATGGGAAAGATACAAGCTGCTATACTTATTTATGATGACAGATGCAGTTTATGTCGTGGGTGCATGAAATGGGTTGAATTACATGCTATAGAGAAAGATGCCTTTGCTTTTATTCCATGCCAATCAGAAGAACGCAAAAATCGGTTCCCGGAAATAACAGATAAAGCCTGCCAAAAATCTTTCCACATAGTGCTTCCCGATAATAAGATATTGGCGGGAGACACGGCATTACCAGAGGTACTCAATCGGTTGAAGGGTTACAGATGGTTGTCTATCCTATTCAAGCTGCCTGTAATCAAGGCGTTTGTGTATGTTGTTTATCGGTGGGTTGCCAACAACAGGTTCATCATTTCGCAGACGATAAAACCCCTTATTGTGGAATA
>MHZD01000240.1 GCA_001828645.1 Planctomycetes bacterium RIFOXYC2_FULL_41_27
AGTTATTTGATTTTGCCGGTTTTAAGGATGCGATAGATAAAAAAGACATGGTTGCGGTGAAGACAAGCTTTGGCGAAAAGGGGAATACCGGTCACCTCAAGCCGCCCATCATAAAGGCCGTTGTAGATAAAGTAAAGGAGTGTAACGGGAAACCTTTTTTAATAGAGACAAACACATTGTATGAAGGTCGCCGTACCAATGCCGTTGATCATCTCTCTCACGCCCACGATCACGGTTTTGGCTATGAAAATATCGGCGCCCCCATTATCATTGGAGACGGACTCTTTGGTGAGCATGACGTGCAGGTGGAGATTAACCAAAAATTAGTCAAAAATGCCTTTGTGGCGGGCGCTGCCAGGGCAGCGAACGCCATCATTTCGATTGCCCATGTGACAGGGCATCTGGCAACAGGTATGGGCGCTACCCTGAAGAATGTGGGGATGGGACTCTCCGCGCGCGGCGGGAAACTGGCGCAGCATTCTGGCGTTATTCCTCAAATCCAAAAGAAACGGTGTAATACCTGCGGTGTGTGTGGCAGGTGGTGTCCAGTGGGCGCTATTAAGATGGGTGAGCAATTTGCCATCATTGATCCCAAGATATGTATTGGCTGCGGGGAATGTCTGGCCGTCTGCCAGTTTAACGCCGTAAAAATCGCCTGGGATGAAAGCACGGTCAACCTTCAAAAAAAGGTAGCGGAGTACTGTCTGGCTATTACGAAGGGAAAGACGGGGAAGGTCGTCTACTTCAATTTCTTGACACATATTACAAGGCACTGTGATTGCATGGACAAGCCCTTTGAGCCTGATATTTCAGATATCGGTATCATTGCCTCCAGAGACCCGGTTGCCATTGAAAAGGCAACGACTGATATTATTAAAGAACGTATCGGAAAGGATTTCTTTAAAGATGCCTGGCCCAGCATTGATTATACTGTTCAGATTTCTTATGCCCAGGAAATTGGGCTGGGGAGTATGGATTACGAGTTGGTGCATTACGGGTAGGGCAGCAGACAATTGAGCTTCTCGTGTTTGCTGAGTTTCTTGGGTTTACTCAGTTAACACAAGCAACACAACGAACCCAAGAAACCAAAAAACCAACGAACCCAACGTCTGTAAAATCTGAGGTTAAATTTGTTGTGTAGGATTTCATTTTATTTAAGTGGGTTATACGATGTATAGCATAGAGAATCCCCCTTAGGAAAGGGGGCTAGGGGGTTGTAAAATAGCCCAGAAAAAACACAACCCCCTGAATCCCCCTTTTTTAAGGGGGACTTAAACGGAATAACCTGGAAAAGGGGAAACGAGATGATGGAGAAAACGCCCATTGTCATTGATTTTGATGGCACTATCTGTGAACACAAGTTTCCTGACACAGGTGAACCGACGCCTGGAGTTAAAGAGGCGTTGGAAACGTTAAAGAATACAGGATTCCAAATTATCATCCACACTTACAGGACGGCAGCGTAATGGAAAGGCATAATCCCAGGTAATCAGCCGAAGTTTGTTGAGAGATTTATGAAATATCATAAATTGCCTTACGATACCATATAGTATTACCCTGTAAAAACTTCTTTTCCCCATTTTCATGAGGACAAGTTGTGTAAGTTTTTTTTACACCCCCGCCCCTGTGTCCCCCCTTGCGAAGGGAGGAATCAAAGGGGGGGTAATCAATAACCCTTCCTCTATTCCTTGCGAAGGGGGAAAAGAGAGGGGTTCTTTGGGTTGCAGCTATGCTGCGCTAGAGATGCCTTATAAACCTATTGGCGTTGCCTATATTGATGATAAGGCGATACGATTTGACAACAATTGGAAAGACATCACAGAAAACATCCTGAATTATTCAAAAAAGACAGAAGGCTAATCACTCCCAAATTATTCACGCCCATTAAAAACCACGAAAATCTAAATAAGTGGATTTTTGTCTAAAATTCTTGATAAAGATTTCCCTCAGTTTTATCGCTTTTAATCATGTATGTTTTGTAACTATTGGTTTTGGAAATAACTAGGACAAATTTGTGTATTGTTTTTAAAGACGATTATTTTGGTATGGCAATTGATTTAATAATCATAAAGATTTCAGAAATTTTCAGCATTTACTTTCTAAAAAATGCTACCTTTGCGCTCTTTGCGTCTTTGCGGTGAACTATTACAGAAAGGGAGAACCGGACAATGAATAAAGATGTTGAAAATCTTAAGTTGGCAATACAAAAGAAGGAGCTTGGAATTGAACGGTACAGTGACCAGATTAAGGCATTAAGCGACCCCCAAATCAATGCCTTACTCGAGGGTATTCTGCATAATGAGATACGGCACAAGGCAGAATTAGAGGACCATTTAGCCCGATTATCCTAAAAACAAAGGAGGACAACTATGAGAGAGGGGTTTAAGTCGGTATTAGAATTTTTAGAGGTAGATTTAGAAATTGAAGAAGAACAGGAACATTTGTACAACCAATTGGCTACAATTTCAAAAGATGCGAAGGTAAAAGAGACTTTTCAACATCTGGCAAGGGCGGCCAAAGGGCATAAGGATGCGCTGGGAAGGATTATCAGGGATATTGAAACTGACAATCACGATGTAAGTTTCTATTGCCTCATGTGCGGCTGGGAAATCGATTTTGGGAAGATGCCTTCTGTGGGGAACGAAGAACGTTGTTCGTTGTGTTGTCAGAAGTTTGCCCTTGTGGATGTGGATAATGATTATACAACAAAATTCCTCCCGCAATAGGAGATGAAAATAGTGCAATATTTAATCGTATGAGAAATTTCATTTTATTTATGCGGCTTACACATGGCATATGCGACGCATAAATCCCCCTTAGAAAAGGGGGCGAGGGGGTTGTAAAACAAACACGGAAAAACACAACCCCCTGAATCCCCCTTTGTTAAGGGTGACTTAAAAAGAACAACTTAAAAGAAGGGGCGCAAAATATAAATGAGCGATTCTTTAAAAGATATAAAATCAATGGCGATCCAGATGGAAATGGATGGGATAAAGTTTTACAGCGATCTGGCAGCCAAGACACTCCACCCCATGGGAAAGGCGATGTTTAAGTCCTTCATAGAAGATGAGAAATTGCATGCCAAAAGGCTTCGGGCTTTATTATCCACTCAGAATGAAACTGGTCAGGTAAAGGATAAAAGTGCCGCAAATCCCCGGGAAAGATTGGTTACTATCTTTAAGGAGATGGGTAGTGAATTAAAAAAGAAGGTTAACGTCAACACGAATGACATTGAGGCTGTGAAGCTGGCTATGGGGATTGAGGAGAAGGGAATTAAGTTTTATGAGCAGGCTGCTAAAGAGACTTGTAAAAACAAGGATAGTGAGACGTATCGTTTCCTTGCCGGTGAGGAAAAAACGCATTTCAGCATATTAAAGAATACCCTCGAATATTTAGAAAACACGGAACTGTGGGAGGCAGAGAGTGAGGGGCGTATTTACGATATGTGGATGGATATGGTGAATAAAAAACTATGAAGGAAATACGAATTCATGCAAAGGCAGGCCAGGGGGCTATTACAACAGCGGCGCTGTTGGGAACCGCCGCATTTTTGGGAGGCAAGTATGCCCTGGCTTTTCCGCATTTTGGCGCCGAACGTATGGGGGCGCCGATGAATGCCTTTGTACGCCATGTGAAAGATTTAAAGTCGTTGGGGTTTTAAAAGCTTGATTATGAATAATGAAAGAATAGACTCGTTCCGAATAGAAAAAGATTATCTGGGAGAGATGCGGGTCCCAAAAGACGCTTACTATGGGGTGCAGACTGCGAGGGCTATTGAGAACTTTCCCATCAGTGGCCAAAGTTCTCCGCCAGTGTTTACCACGTCAATCGTGCAGATAAAAAAGGCGGCTGCGATGGTGCATGTAGAGATTGGTTGTCTCGATAGCAGAATAGGCAACATGATTATTCTGGCATGCGATCGCATACTGAATGGTGAGTTTCAGGACCAATTCGTGGTGGACGTGTATCAGGCAGGCGCTGGAACATCCCACCATATGAATGTAAATGAGGTTATTGCCAATATTGCAATTGAAATGCTTGGTGGTGTGAAAGGGGATTATTCGGTGGTGCATCCAAACGATCACGTTAATTACGGCCAGTCCACGAATGATGTCTATCCCACCGCCATGCGCATAGCGGCGTTACAATCGTCTAAAAAACTCATTAAGAATTTATATGCATTGACCGAGACTTTCAACCAAAAGGCAAAATCATTTGACTCGGTTGTAAAATCCGGCCGTACACATCTTCAGGATGCCGTGCCTATCCGTGTCGGCCAGGAGTTTTCCGGGTATGCAGCATCGCTGCTTAAGGCAGCGAGAGGAATTGAAAGGGCGAGTGAAAGTTTAAAGGATTTGGGAATCGGGGGTAGCGCCGTAGGAACGGGAATCAATACGCATCCGGCATATGCTGGTAAAGTAGTTGAGAAAATCAGGAAGATGACAAACCTTGATCTCAAGGAATCAAAAAATAGGTTTGAGTCCATGCAAAGCAATGCGCCGTTTGTGGAATTCTCAGGCGCCCTCCGCACAGTGTCTGTGGAACTTATACGTATAGCCAACGATCTGAGATTGATGAATTCCGGGCCAAATACAGGACTGGGGGAGATAAACTTGCCGGCAGCGCAGCCGGGGTCTTCTATCATGCCTGGGAAGGTAAATCCTGTGATTCCTGAGATGATGAACATGGTGTGCTTTTCGGTCATAGGCAATGATGTGTCAATTACTCTGGCCGCACAGGCGGGACAGTTTGAACTCAATGTTATGATGCCGGTAATACAATATAAACTGCTTGATGCTGTCCTTATCCTTACCAATGCCGTCAGAATATTTAATGAGAAATGTGTTAGCGGTATAACCGTAAATGCGGCAAGGTGTCAGGACTATGCTATACGGAGTCTGGGGATTGTTACCGTCTTGAATCCGATTATAGGCTATTCAAAGGCGGCTGAGGTGGTGAAGGAATCGATGCGAACGGGGAAATCCGCAAAGGAGATCATTCAGCAACAGGGACTCCTCTCTGCGGATCAAATAGACCAGGTATTGTCGCCTATTTCAATGACTGAATCCCAGGTGAAGGGAGGCTCTGTATAGATGTTAACTTTTTGTAGTTTGTTTTTGATGACACTTTAGGAAGGAGGTATTTGGTGTTAAAAATTGAACTGTATAAAGTTTTAATTATTTAAGTTTTATTAAAATACGAAAGGAGTATTTATATGAAAACGGTGATAAGTTTAAGTTTGAGTCTGTTAGTAGCAGGATTGGTGGGTTCGACAAACGTGGTTTGTACTAAAGCCTTTGCAGGTGAGGAAAGGGCTAGCGCAGTACAAGAACATGAAAAGGTTACGTTGCCTACCAAGAGGTTGATGAGAGAAATTGAAAAGAAGATGTATAATATCCTCGAAGGGATATTAGTAGGTAATTTTAAATACGTTAAACAGGAAGCGGCTGCTGTTACAGAAAAAGCAAAACAGATCAATGAGAATTTCTTCCCTCGAAATCCGGATATCGATGCATGGTATAAACGTTCAAAAGACCTGGATCCAAGCAATATAGAAGCAATTAAAAAGTTAAAAGAAGAATTTAATGCCTACATGAGAAGAATAGATGCGGGTGTACAGGAGATTCAAAAAGCAGCAGATACGGGTGATACAGAGGCAACATTCCAGGCGTATAGCGGCCTATTAACAAAGGCATGTTTCGAATGTCACCGAAGGCTCCGTGACACAAAATAGCCGTCAAGAACCTACGATTATGAATATGATTTCAAATCGTGGAGATTGAGTTAAAAAGGAAGTGTAGATTATGTTCCTGTCTGCACTTTCTTTGGTTTAATGCTCAGGAATTTTAAACCAGCCACAAAGGCACTAAGCTTTTCTTTGTGCCTTGGTGTCTTAGTGGCGTAAAAAGGAGATATTGTTATGAAAAGATGGAGGTTGTTAAGTGTTAGTTTAATGGGTTTGAGTTTGGCAGGATTAGTAAGTGTTGTTAATTCTACTAAGGTTGTTTTGGCAGAGGAAAAGGTGGTTACCCACGAACATGTTGATGAACCTACTCAAGTGTTGATGAATGAGATTGCGAAGCGTGTAAATAATATACTCGATGGAATACTGGCAGGAAGTTTTAAGTATGTTGCGCAGGAGGCAGGTGCCATTGTGGATCAGAGTTACAAGATAAATGCAACCTTTTTCCCTATAGATCCAAAAGAAAATAAATGGTTTAAGCGGGCTAAAATAGATCCAAATGATTCAGAAAAGATTACAAAATTGAAAGAAGAGTTTGATGTTTATCTAAAAGGGATAGCATCATCAGCGCTGGAGGTTCAGAAAGCTGCTGCATCAAATAATCAGGAAACAACC
>MHZD01000241.1:0-3940 GCA_001828645.1 Planctomycetes bacterium RIFOXYC2_FULL_41_27
TAGTGCGGCAGTCAGAGAACGGGGTATTTCGTACAGCCGCTTTATTCGTGGATTGGTCAAGGCCAATGTGGATTTAAACCGGAAAATGTTGGCTGAAATGGCGGTGAATGATAAACCCGCTTTTGACAGGTTAGTTGAGCAGGTAAAAGAAGTAGTTGAAAATTGCGTTGTGAATCATAAGATTTTATAAACGACATAGAGTATTACTTTGTCATTTGATTTTAGGCACGTCTTCTTGGTATCAAACCATGAAGGGACGTGCCTACATTTTTTATATGCTTTTTAGATACTCATCGCATGTTAGAAAAATTAGAAGAAGTAAAAAGAAACATACAAAGAGAAATTAAGTCAATTACTGCACTGAAAGATGCAGAACAGCTTAAGATAAAATACCTGGGAAGAAAGGGTATTATTCATGATTTTATGAAACTGATACCCTCCTTGCCCGCAGAACAACGCGCTGCAATCGGACAGCGGATTAATTCTCTTAAGGCCGAAGTTACACATACCGTAGAAGAGTTAATAAAGAAGTTTTCTGGAGAAGCAACTTCAAAAGCTAAACACCAAGTATTCGATATAACGTTACCGGGTAAACGTCCTATTGTAGGGGAAAAGCATCCGCTTACTCAAACAATTGATGATATCAAAGAAGTATTCGCACGGTTGGGTTTTGATGTGGTCTATGGGCCGGAAGTGGAGTCGGAATATTATAACTTTGAAGCCTTAAATATTCCCGCCGACCATCCCTCCAGAACCGATTTTGATACTTTTTATATCAAGAACGACATACTCCTGAGAAGTCAGACATCCACTGTTCAGATTCGCGTCATGGAAAAGCAAAAACCCCCTATTCGAATTATTGCCCCTGGCAGGGTGTATAGACCTGATACTGTGGATGCCAGACACTCATTCATGTTTCATCAGGTAGAAGGATTACTCGTGGATGAGGGGGTAAGTTTTGCAGATTTGAGGGGGGTGCTGAATCAGTTTATTAAAACCTATTTTGGTCAGGATGTTCAAATGCGTTTTAGGCCGTCCTTTTTCCCCTTTACAGAGCCCAGCGCCGAGGTGGATATCTCGTGTTCGCTTTGTAAAGGTAGTGGTTGCAGCGTGTGTTCTTATAGTGGCTGGGTGGAGATATTGGGGGCGGGAATGGTTGACCCTAATGTATTTAAGTCCGTGCATTATGACGCTGAAAAATACACAGGCTTTGCATTTGGAATGGGTGTTGAAAGGATTACCATGTTAAAGTATGGTATCAATGATATTCGTCTTTTCTATGAAAATGATATACGGTTTTTATCGCAATTTTAAATGAAGATCAGCTACAACTGGTTAAAAGAATACGTAAATTTTTATTTGTCGCCGCAGGAGTTGGCAGATAAGTTGACGAATGCGGGGCTTGTGGTTGCAGATATTCATTCTGTTGAAGACGATTTTTGCCTCGATGTAGAAGTAACTTCCAACCGCCCTGATTGTCTTGGAGTCATTGGCATTGCACGTGAAGTGGCTGCTATGGTGGGAGCGAGTGTTCAATTACCGGAAACAAATTACATAAACACAAATATAGATGTATCAAAATTAATAAGTATTGCTGTTGAAGAACCGATACTATGTCCACACTATACGGCTCGAATAGTACGGCATATAACAGTAAAGCCCTCTCCTGACTGGATGCAAAAAAGGTTGAAGTGTATCGGCCTTCGACCGGTAAACAATATAGTCGACATCACGAATTATGTAATGATGGAGACAGGGCAACCTCTCCATGCCTTCGATTTGGATAAGTTGTCAGATCAAAGAATAATTGTTAGAAGGGCAAGGGGCGGAGAAGAAATAGTTACCATCAACGGAGCCAGCCGGGCGCTTTTCCATGACATGTTAGTCATTGCGGACAGTAAAAGACCGGTTGCTATTGCAGGTATTATGGGAGGAAAAGATACAGAGGTTTCTGCGTCAACCCGGAATATTCATTTGGAATGTGCACAATTTGAGCCTAGGCAGGTACGGCGTACATCAAAGGTAACAGGCATTGCTTCAGATTCGTCATATCGTTTCGAAAGAGGCGTTGATCCTGAAGGAGTTGAACTGGCGTCAAAAAGGGCAGTAAAACTTATCAAAGACCTTGCAGAAGGAGAAGTTGCTAACGGAAATATTGATGTAAGATTAGAGAGATACGAAACGAAAAGAATTACGCTCCGAGTTGAAAGGCTGAATAAAGTATTGGGATTAGAAATAAAAAGAACTGTTGCAAGTGATATTTTAAAGAGATTGCAATTTAATGTTATAAATGAAGTGGATACCTTTATTGATGTTGAGGTGCCAAGCCATCGAGGCGATGTTAATCGAGAAATTGACTTGATCGAAGAGGTTGCCAGGATTTATGGATATAATAATATTCCCACAAAGACCTCTATTAGTGTACGGGGCACTGTAAAAAGCAAATATGAAATTGTAGAGGATTCTGTTCGCCAATTTTTAATAGGTATTGGGTATTACGAAGTGAAAACCTTTAGTATTGTTGATGCCTCGCCGTTACAGTCTGTGAACTTGTGGTCGGATAAAGGTGGAATTGACATTGCCAATCCGTTAAGACAGGAAGAAAGTCGTTTGCGTACATGCCTGTTACCTAGTCTGATACACACCAAGATATATAATATGAATCATGGTGTGGAACGGGTGAAAATATTTGAGATAGCTAAAGTTTACCTTGCAGGTGAAAAACTACCACAAGAAAAGACCTGTTTGTCAATCCTGGCAGATGTAGATTATTTGACGTTAAAGGGGATTGTTGAGTCGCTACTGACGTGCCTCGGTATTACCTCCAAGTGTGAATGGATGATTTTCGGCGGATCAATACTGTTTAAGGCTGATAGATCTGCAAAAATTCAATTGGGTAATAATGTCTTAGGCTATATAGGAGAAGCCAAAGAATTGGAATTAAAAATATCACCTTGTATGATTGAGTTGGATATGGATTTGTTGATAAAAATGTCGAACTTTTCAAAAAAATATCAAACCCTGTCTCAATATCCTCCTGTTTTACGTGATCTTGCAATTATTGTTGACGAGGAGGCGACCTGGGCGTCTATTGAAAAATGTATTGCAGCTACGAATGTATCTTATTTGACAGGTATAAACTTCTTTGATATTTATCGTGGCAAACAGATACCTTCGGGGAAAAAAGGCATCGCATTTAACCTGTGTTTTCAAGCGCAAGACCGCACGTTAAAAAGTGAAGAGGCAGATATTGCTTTACAAAAGATACTTAATGCTCTTCAAGAAACCCTTGGCGGTGAGTTGCGAAAACAATAAAAGATAAAGTAAAAGTTTAGTTTTTTGAAAAATTCCAGTAATAATGTGGTTATTATGTAATGTAGCGGCAATTCATGAATTGCCGCTGCATATTGCCACAGAGGCATTTTCAACTATTGATGTTTTCAAAAAACTAAAGTGTTACATTATTTAAGACACATCAAAATACTGCAAACTGTTTTGGCATCTTTAATTTCGCCCTTCTTAACCATCTCTAGTGCATCACTCAGCTTGACTTGTACGATTCCCTTGATTGACTCGTCTGCCTGGTGATTTGTTTGTGTCTTGACGAGATTCGTTGCCTTGAAGAGGTGCATAATCTCACTCAAGACGCCCGGGGATGGATAGAGTATCACGAGGGGTTCGAGTGTTTCCGCCTTGTAACCTATCTCTTCCTCCAATTCACGTCCTGCGCATGTGATAAATGTTTCACCTTCATCAAGTGTGCCGGCAGGAATTTCATAAATGAGTTCTTTCACGGCATGTCTGTATTGTTGGATAAGGATAATCTCGTCTTTTGTTATAAAGGGAATAACAGCGGCAGAACCTGGGTGTTCAATAACCTCTCTCACGGTTTTTCTTCCGTCAACCAGGACAATTTCATCTTTTCTGATGTTTATTTTTT
>MHZD01000241.1:3951-4152 GCA_001828645.1 Planctomycetes bacterium RIFOXYC2_FULL_41_27
ATAATCATAAAAGATCCTCAATTAATTTCGCGCCAGGAAATAATTTCATAACTTAAAACAGGATACCCTTCCAATCTTCCCAGGGCTTCATCGTAATGGAATTGTGCGTTTGAGCTGGCGTTTATGTATTTGCCTTTGATTGCTCCCAGTGAATTGGAATTTGAGCTTATGTCAATTGCAGCATTAGGGGCATAGATAGTC
>MHZD01000242.1:0-110 GCA_001828645.1 Planctomycetes bacterium RIFOXYC2_FULL_41_27
CATTAAAACCGCTGATTAAAAAAAGTTTTGTGACCTTTCGTGTATTTCGCGGGCAGTAGATGAAGTCGCCGAAGGCCTAATTTAATTGTATAAGAAATTTCAAACTATTG
>MHZD01000242.1:127-5901 GCA_001828645.1 Planctomycetes bacterium RIFOXYC2_FULL_41_27
CGTCGTGAGCTCAGTCGAACGATGGGGGAGGTTGGGTGGGGGTGAAAGAAACAAGCTGATCACCCTCCCTTAGTCCCTCCCATCAAGGGAGGGACAATTTGTATTTGTAAGTTGCCGAAGTCCTAATTTATTTTCGTTTTGGTTTTAGTTTTTTATAGATTGCGTATTCCTCATCCGCCTCTTCTTTCATTCCTTTTTTGTCATAAACGATACTGAGATTAAAATGGGCAATGGCGCAATAAGGGTCTGCTTCTAAGGCCTTTTTGTACTCTTCCATTGCTTCATCATACATCCCCTTTCGCAGGTAAAGGTCGCCGACTTCATTGTGCACATCGGCAGAATTTGAACTAAGTTTACGTGGAGGAAATTCTTTATTTTCGATTGTTGGTTTAGTTTCTTTTCCGTAGGATTTGGGTGTGGATGATGCAACGCGGCTGTGTACAGGTGTGGGTATAGACACAGTTACCATTTTGATTTCTCCTGCACGCAATAAACTTAATTTAGCCTCTTTGCCTGCATTAGCGTCAATCATCTGTCTTAGCTGATTTTTATTTTCGATTTTATTGCCATCCCATTCCGTAACGAGGTCTTCTACTGTAATATCCGCATTTGCTGCAATGCTTCCAGGCAAGATATTGGCGACAATCACACCGTTTTGTGATTTTTTAAATCCAAACCACTCTCTGTTTTCTTTGCTAAGGTTGCATAAGAGAAGTCCCAAAGGGTTATGGGATTCCATAAATACAATTGCAATACCCTTGCACCACGATGTATGCCTTATGCCGTAATCTGTCCCGCCTAACTCCCCGTATCCTTTCCATGTTTTTGAAGCCCCGGTGTCGTATTGGACATTAATTACTGCCTGAGCGCCCACGGCGGCTGCTTTTTCTTTTATTTTATAAGCCAGAATGTCATGCCCTGAGAAACCAAACTCGCCCAGACTAACCTCGCCCAAGTTTTTATAAGTAATATCAATGTCGCCTGCGCATACAAATATTTCATTACTTTTCTGCACACCAGAAGGTTGTGCACCCTTTTTTGGTTCAAGGGTTGCTTTCTCTTTTTTGAATGGGGACATTTTTTTTAAATACTGGGTGGAACCACAGCCTGTCACAAAAATGACGAGGGCAAGAGATAGCAGCTTTTTTGTATTCATTCTTTTATTTGTTCTTTCTCTTAAATTTTGACTTTATTTTTGATTCAATATTGATTACATATCGATTGTAAAATTTTGTCTTCTTCAACTTGGCAACAAGAAAGGGCTTTCCCGGAAAACTTGTGATATATAATCCTGCCAGGATTGTAAGTAGTCCCGGGCCAGGGGTGAAAATCAACATACAACCAATGATTATAAGACAAACCCCGCCGGTGTTCTTCGCGATGTTTTTTACCACTTTCTTCATCCGCACTTCCTGAGCATAAAGTATTTATGTACGGGATGCGACACCTTGACAAGTGCCTTTTGCCCTGCATGGGCTGCTTCAATCGGCTCATTGTCTTCGTTTCTAAGGTCTGAAAGCACCTGGCTGAAATCTTCACTCAAACGCCTTCCTATTATTTCTACAGGAGTGTTACCCATGATTCTGTTTTTTACCAGAACCTCTGCCACGCCATCTGAAAGGACATTATTGATCATGCCTAGATAATCATATTCTTTTATGTAGAAATTCCCAGGATGCGTTGTCTGGCTATTATATCCTTGATTTCCAAAAAAGAAGCCTGTTCCGTACTCCCTGTGACTGACCTTTTCAAGCTCAGATAACCACTTTTGATCGTATACGTATCCGCAGGGATCGGCAAAATAACGATCCAATGCCTCCCGATATATCCTTGTTACAGCGGCAACGTAATACTGGCTTTTCATACGCCCTTCGATTTTCCAGGCTGAAACGCCTGCGCGGACCAGTTCCGGAATATGTTGAATCATACAAAGGTCCTTGGAACTCAGGATAAAAGTACCGCTTTCGTCTTCCACAATAGGATATGTCTCGTCTGGCCGGTTTTCCTCTTTCAGTATGTATTGCCAGCGGCATGAATGCGAACAGTCTCCCAGGTTTGCATGTCTGTTGGCCATAAAACTACTCAGCAGACAGCGTCCTGAGTACGACATGCACATAGCGCCATGCACAAATACCTCGGTTTCTATTGTGGAACTGTTGGTAATCTCTTTAATTTCACCAAGAGTCAATTCTCTGGCCAGGACCACCCTCTTCATGCCCTGTTGACGCCAAAACTCTACAGATTTTGCATTAGTAGTGTTCGCCTGTGTACTCAGATGGATGGGAATATAAGGGGCAATTTCTTTGACCGTAAGGAAGACCCCAGGGTCTGCGACGATTACGGCATCTATGGGAATTTCCGCGAGTTTTTTTAAATAAGAGCGTATACCGCTAACATGATAATTGCGTGCAAAGATATTTAAGGCAAGATAAATTTTCTTGCCTCGCTTGTGAACCCAGGAGGTGGCATCTTTTATTTCTTCTATGGTCAAATTGGTTGCGCCCATCCGTAAATTAAAACCCTCTCCACCTACGTAGACTGCATCGGCGCCGTATTCAATCGCAGTCTTGAGCTTTTCAATATCGCCTGCCGGTGCAACCAGTTCTGGTCTTTTGTATGATGTATTGTTTAGGTGTATCATGATGGTAATAGTTTACCGCAAAGGGCGCAGAGAACGCAAAGATAAAGAAAAAAACAAAAAATCCGCATAATTTATCTGCTATTCTCCGGGTTCTCTGTGACCTCAGCGTTCTTTGCGGTGATAAATTTATTTCTTAATCCTATCTAAATAGCCCTGCAATATGAGCTGGGCGGCAATCATATCAACTCGGTCCTTTCGCTTTTTTCTGGAAAGGTCTCCTTCCAGCATGGCCTTATGCGCCCTCAAGGTACTGAGTCTTTCGTCGATCGTGTTCACAGGTATATTAACATGCTTCTTTATAAGATCGATAAAGGCCAGGACGGCCTGCGCCTTTTCCCCCAGTGTGTTATTCATGTGTTTTGGTAAGCCAACGACAATCTCGATCACCTCTTTTTCCCGAATTATATTCAATATCTTTTGAATGTCTTTCTGAATATTTGTGCGTTCTATGGTGGGCAAACCCTGAGCCGTAATTCCAAGGGGATCACTGATTGCTACCCCGATTCGTTTTTCACCGTAATCAATTCCCATAATACGCATGATGGAACCGTACTCCATTTAGTTCAAATTATGTCCTGCGTTATCCCCCTTAACAAAGGGGGATAAAGGGGGTTGTATTTTTCCCTGAGTTATTTTACAACCCCCTTACCCCCTTTTCTAAGGGGGATTTTGTGCCACCCTGTAACCCGCATAAATAAAATGAAACATCCATGAGCCAAAGGTTCCCAAAAGAGCATGAAAATATTTCATACTTCCTTAATTCCTCCCCCTGTCCCCTTCTCAGAGGGGATAAAGGGGGAAGGGAGGGAAAGTTCCCTCGCCCCTTGTGGGAGAGGGTCTGGGTGAGGGTATTTTCGTGTCAAATATCTATGAGTACCCAAGACACATCAATAAGATGCCAGTGCTAATGGGTATGAGTAAATTATCCAGTGACTTCAGTGGTAGTGATTCAATTATACTAGAAAATGATGCGACAAGCAAAGCATAGGAAATAGGTAAATAGATACATCCACAAAGGAAGGCCACAATCCAGGCCGCTATAGTGCCTTCCCAACTCTTTTTTTTGTTATAAAATATACGATGGTTACCCATGCTTTGTCCCACTATGGTAGCAGCTGCATCGGCAAAGGCCACAATCAGGATGACGGTACTTGCGATAACTGGGGGAAAGAACAGTAACGAAAGGATTGTTCCAAAAATCAGAGTTACTGGACCAAATGCAACACCTCGTTCTTCCATCCTGCGAATGCTGGACTTTGTTATGCGCCCTAACATGGGGAATGAGTATCCATTTATTCTTAGACATTCAGAGATCATATAAATAATCGGCAAGGCAAAGAGTACCGTTAGCGTTGTATGATAAACCAAATTTGAAAATATCGGCACACTTGCGATGAGTATATGTAAAAGTTTTCTGCGAATTTCCTGATACCAGGAGTGTGCGTATTGCTTCCGCATACCTGCGAAGAGTGTCTTATAGGTGTCGGCGTCTGCAATGTCCAAAATGTCCAGCGCCTCTGCAAGATTCCCGCTATCAATCAGGTACTGCGCTTGCTGTCGGACAGAATAATGGGCATTAACACCAATGTTAATACTGGCTTTACGCATGATATTGAGGTTGTTCCGGTCGTCCACGAGGACGATTGTGTCTTTCCATGTAAGGTTGTTTTCGTGTAGTAAATCTTCGATGATTTCTTTCTTCCCGGTTGATCGCGAAAGACGTCCAAACACCTCACCCGTTAATGTGCTGTTATTTGTACCAATCTCCACACCGTAACCGCTATGTGCGGATAATCTGGTCGCAAGGTCTTTTACAAAGAAATCAGGCACTCCACTGCTGATGAGTACCACTCGATATCCATGTTTGCGTAATGTTTCAATCGTTTCCCTTGCATGTTTTATTACGGTAATATTCTGATAAACTTTTTTGGCGTGTTCAAGCGTAATGCCTTTAAAACGTGCATAAACCCTCGTTATTAACTCCTGGATAGATATCTTATTTATGCTAAATAGAAAGCACAACAGGGCTGTTCGTATATAAATCAATCTCCCTGCGTGTCGTGCCTGGTGCAAAATGAAGTGCCCTTTAAACAGGACACCATCTACGTCCATTACCACAAGTTTTTTAATGGAGCTATGTATCATTAACTGAGTGTGTTCTGTGAATGTGAAGGCTATGCATTTATATAGATTCCTGAGTATATAACTAAAACATTCCCCCTACCATCCGTTTTACAATACCTAAACCAATAAATACGATTATAGGGGAGAAGTCTATACCTTTGATGGGCGGGATGAGTTTTCGTACAGGATTCAGTACAGGGTCTGTAATTTTATAGAGGAATCGTATGGCCTGATTATAAGGGTTATGCGGTACCCATGAAAGTACTATTCTAATGATCAGTGCAATTTCGTAAAGTCCAATGAGATTACCCAAAAGGTTTCCCATGTAAAAGCTCCTTTTCCAATGAGTAGAAAGATAAATGTTTTATATACTTATGATAGACATGATGAAAAATTTTATCATAGGTCGATACATAGAGCAATAAAAATAAATGTGAGGAGATACGGTCTGTTGAAGGATATGATTGCTTGAAATATAGGATATCGCATGGTAAAATCTCCTGGTAATAGTTTAATAGTAAAGGAATTTTCTTTTGGACGCAGATGAACGCAGACTTCGTCGTGATGGTTCGACAGACTCACCATGAACGGCACTGCATCCTGAGCTTGTCGAAGGATCAGTCGAACGATTATCAGGATTAAAATAAGGAAGAAAAGGAAACAGGTGAAGACCGGTAGCAACTCCATAAGTATCAAAAATACCACACAAATTATCCTTGACGAAATACATTCTGTGCTTGAAAAGATTGACGAGAGGGCTTATGAGGAGTTTCTTTCGTCTATTCTTAATGCAAAAAATATATTTGTGACAGGTCAGGGAAGATCTGGCATGGTGTCCCGTACTTTTGCAATGAGGCTTACCCACATCGGTTTAAATGCTTACTGTGTCGGTGATGCCACAACCCCAAATATTGATAAAGGTGATTTGTTGGTAGCGTGCAGCAGTTCTGGCAGTACGCATATCACCCGTTATATTGCAGGGCTGGCCAGAAAATCGCAGGCTGCTATA
>MHZD01000243.1 GCA_001828645.1 Planctomycetes bacterium RIFOXYC2_FULL_41_27
TTCTGGCCTATTTTCCTGAGTTGCATGTATTACCCTTTAAGAGTTTACCTCACAAGGAAATTTAGACAAGATAACAGGATAAACAGTTTCGAGTTAGTCCCCCTTAATAAAGGGGGAAAGAGGGTGTTGTATTTTTGACTGCATTATTTTACAACCCCCTTTGCCCCCTTTTCTAAGGGGGATTCATACATCGCATATGCCATGTGAGCCGCATGAACAAAATGAAAATTCCTATACAATAAATTTATCCTGTTTATCACTCTAATTCTCTGCCTTTGCGTTTGATTTCAACTTTGTTTTCCCCAAAAATTACAGGGGAAGAGGTGGTGAACCCAGATACTACTCTTCTCTGGATTCCAGTCTTTTTATAATCTTCTCAAGTTTTTTCTGCATTTCTTGGAGTTCCTTTCGTGTTGGAATATCCAGCTTATGAAGCGCCTTTTCCACAATCTCTTCAATCTTGGATTCAATTTCTTTTTTGCTCGATAAGACTTTATTAAACAACTCTTTTACCTGTGCCTTTGCCTCGTCTGCCTTGATTTCTCCCTTTTCTACCAGATCATCAATAATTTCTTCGACGTTCTCTTTCGTTATTAACAATGCCCCAAATCCAAAGTTTATCGCCTTTTTAAAAAAATCTGACATCATATCCCACCTCCCATAAACATTAAGCGTAAAGTTTTCCTATCCATGTTCCTTTGGGTAAATTCATAGTTGAATAATGATGGATAATATATGATTGCCATTAAAAAAACAACTAATTTTGTATATGAGAAGCCTCTATTCTTTTAGCCCAAGTTTCTCAATCATTTTATTGATGGTTTCACTGTCAGATTTTAAACCTGATTTAGGTATAAGACTGAGTAATTGACCTCCGAGGATACAGAACCCAACAAGAGGTATATAAAGATACCGTTCAGCCATTATATTTTCTATAGGAATAATATTTAAGACAGGAATCAAGGCAACAAAGAACCATAGAATAGCGAAAAACAAGGCCTTTGAATAAAAAAACAGCCTGTAAGTAATTACAATTACAGAAATGATGAGAAGGAAAGGACAAGACAAAGGATAATTCTAGAGGAGAATTTGCATTCGGAACGACATAGTCGGCCTTTAGACGCACAGGGAAAAATAAAAACACCGAATTGAGGCTGTGGAGAAGTAAGTTCGTGAGATGGTATCCGAGAGGTTTTAGATGCCAGAAGAAGTAATCGATAAAATAAGATAACGTAACAACCGGACGATAACTGAGTTCCCCAGAGGACGTGAAATAATCGTTGGTAAAGATCGTGGGTAGCTTGTGCCACGACCGTATCAGATAATTATTCGTAATGGTAAACTTATCATCATAGGCAAAATCGTTTCCCAGGGTATATAAGTATATGAGTACGGAAACAACGACGATAATTAGCAACTGATAAAATAAAAGGAATGTCTTCTCTGGCTTGAATACCACCGTCCCACGTTTATTTATGGGTTGGTACGGATTACACATTTACCGTTTTTAGGTATTGACGTCATGAAAATAATTAAAATAACATAAATTAATTTTGACAGGATTAACAGGATAATCAGGATGAAATAAGGTAGCTTTTATGTTGTTAATCCTGTATATCCTGTCTAAAATTAAGTCTTTGTTCTTGCTACGGGAAAACCTATAGGCATTATTCGTAATTTTGGGGAAAGCAAAGTTGAGGTTAAACGAACGGTCAAGGATTTAAAGTAAAAGATACACAGGATGAAAAAATTATCATGTAAATCCTGTTCATCCTGTCTAAGGTAGCTGAACTATTACAAGTAATCTGGATTATTTACATGCAAAGATTCTATACTAAACGCCCTCGTGTTTCCTTCTGCGTCTTTTTAAAACATATTTCTTCCTGTTTAGCCTGTGCTTTTTTTTCCCTCTAAAACCGCTTGCCATGGCACTCCTTACAATAAACTTTGATATGTATATAAATCGAGTAGAGATAATACCAACAATAAGTTTAAAATTCAATAAAATATTAATTATTATATCTATAAAGCAGCTATTTTATGTTTGGTAAAGCATCTTGGGGTTACGGGCATGGCAATTAAAAAAAGTTTGCATCTTATCAGATCGTTTGTTAACATTATTTTACATTTTTACAGATATATCACTTTGTTATTTGTGAGGTAAGACCCTATGGCTAAAAAACCCAGTGGAGATAAAATGAGCTGCTCCTTTTGTGGAAGGAGTTATGAAGCAGTAAACCGCTTAATTCAAGGCGATACTAACATTTTCATTTGTAACGAATGTGTAGAGGCATGCCATGCGCTTCTTAAAAAAGATCAAAAACAAGTTCTGAGCAAACCCGTGGGGAAAATGCCGACGCCTTCACAGATCAAGGAACGATTAGATGAATATATCATAGGCCAGGATACGGCAAAAAAGACACTCGCCGTTGCAGTGTACAACCACTATAAGCGTTTGATTGCCAGTTCCAGTAAGGATGGAGTTGAAATAGAAAAAAGTAATATCTTACTTATAGGACCTACCGGTTCCGGGAAAACCCTCCTGGCGCGTACCCTCGCCAGAATACTTGACGTTCCATTTGCGATCGCAGATGCAACGACCCTCACCGAGGCCGGGTATGTGGGTGAAGACGTGGAAAACGTATTATTGGCCTTGTTAAGAAATTCGGATTTCAATCTTCAGCGTGCACAGCAGGGAATTATTTACATTGACGAGATTGATAAAATTGCCAGAAAGAGTCCAAATCCATCAATCACAAGGGATGTCTCCGGTGAAGGGGTGCAGCAGGCGTTGCTGAAAATGCTGGAGGGTACCGTGGCAAATGTACCTCCTCAGGGTGGAAGAAAACATCCAGAACAACAATATATTCAAATGGACACGAAGGATATCCTCTTTATTTGCGGCGGCACCTTCACAGGGATAGATGATATTATCAGGAGGCGAATTGGGAAAGTAAATATAGGGTTTGATGCAAAAAAAATTGATAAAGGCGAAGAGTCCTTTGCTGACATTTTGAGTAAAGTGGAAGTCGAGGACATTATTGACTATGGAATGATTGTAGAGTTTATAGGACGACTGCCCATCACTGCACCTTTGATGCCGCTAACGCAGGACGATCTGATCAAGGTCATGACAGAACCAAAGAATGCCCTGGTCAAGCAATACCAGAAATTCTTTGAAATGGAAGAAGCCAAGTTGGAATTTTCTCATGAGGCATTAGTAGTGATCGGTAAAAAGGCGTTTGAAAAGAAGACCGGCGCAAGGGCATTAAGGTCGATATTTGAAAATTTTATGCTCGATGCCATGTACCATTTGCCTTCCAACAAAGGAGAATCCTCTTTTCTGGTTACACCGGCAGTCGTGCGTGGTGAAGTGCCATTACTGGCGCAAAAATACAGAAAGACTGCGTAGTAGTCATTGAGCCACGAATGAACGCGGATTTACACAAATCATAACAAACACATTGCCTGCCCGTATTTTATTTTCCTAATAGTATCAGTCTTTTTAGTTCGGTCGCAGCATCATCTTTTCTGTTCAGCTTATCGTATAACAACGCAAGATTTTTATGGATAATAGGGTTAAAAGGATTGATGTGGTTGGCTTGTGACAGAATATCTATGGCTGCATCATACTCACCCTTTCGCTGATAGAGTTCGCCGAGTGAAATATAGGTGGTGGTGTATTCAGGATAGTATTCAAGGGCGACCTTCAGGATTTCCTCAGCCTTGGTATATTGCGTGTCCATGATGTAAGCAGTTGCCAATTTGTTCTGAATTTGTGGGGAGATATTACCTGCCTTCCTGAATGCCTTTTCATATTCAACGACTGCCGCGCCGTGAAGTCCTTCATGGCGTAAGAGGTCGCCCAGGATGGCACATTTTCTGGCATCCTTTACCTCTATTTCAGCAACACTTTCTACGTCATCTACTATTTTCGAGGATTCTTTAAGCTTTGTGGGAAGTATCTGGATGCCGTGAATCCTCCGAAAATTTTTCTGTTTCAGTTCCTGCAGCCAACTTTTTTCAAATTCATCAAAAGAAACACCTGTTGCTGCTGATACCGCATCTTCCGTTGATT
>MHZD01000244.1 GCA_001828645.1 Planctomycetes bacterium RIFOXYC2_FULL_41_27
CAATACATGCTCGAATATGGTTATCCAGAGTATTCAATACAAAAAAAGCAACACCAGGAATTTAAAAGAAAAACCGTTGATTTCTGTATGGAAACTATGGCCCATAAGGTGACCGTTCCGACAGAAATATTCAGTTATTTAAAATTATGGTGGACGAATCATATACTGCAAGAAGACATGAAGTACAAAAAGTTTTTTAACGAAAGAGGACTGAAGTAATTAAAAACCAGACATCCCATATTATACCAGGAAGACGAAATTACAACGGATAATCAAACATGCGAGAAACAAGGTTTAGTTAGTTCAGATCGTGGTTTGCGGTAATCTGAATGAATAAAATAAGAATTTAAAAAGAAATTCCAGTGTAGAGACTCAAGATTGTGCGTCTCTATGTCTGTGTTTATTCTTCGGAAATAGCTATTTTTACTGCCTCTTGAAAGGGGGTCTTAACGATTGGCACGTATTGATCTATGCTATATTCCAGGCATATAACCTCATTTTTCAGACCCTCAATCAAAGGATGTGCTATACCGGAAGGCACAGGGGTTAC
>MHZD01000245.1:0-269 GCA_001828645.1 Planctomycetes bacterium RIFOXYC2_FULL_41_27
TATCCTTTTAGGATAAGGAAACGAGGCTTCCCTTACAGCTCTTTTTTAAAAATCTGATACAAAGGTCGGTCTTCTTTTATTATCTAACTTTCCTGATTCTTCAGAATTACATGAAACGAATTTCATCTGTTATAGCAGTTTCTGCCATTCTCTCGGTTTTCCTTCCCTTGCTTGCATCGTTCCTTGTCCCTCAAGGATTGGATTCCTTTGTAGCTCAAGCAAGTGATCCCTCTTGTGATCCCAAGAAAGACTTAGTTGCGAGAATTATC
>MHZD01000245.1:369-7343 GCA_001828645.1 Planctomycetes bacterium RIFOXYC2_FULL_41_27
GCGTTAATTCATGAATTACCCCTGCCATAATTACGTAAGGAGGTGGATAAATGAGATTTACCCGTATTACAGTTAATCCCAACCAGATGGGTGGTGTTCCGTGTATTCGCGGGCTTCGCATACCAGTCGCGACTATTGTTGGCATGGTTGCTGACGGTATGTCAGAAGAAAAAATCCTAAAGGCACTCCCTGATTTGGAACGAGGGGATATTCAGGAGGCATTACAATATGCCTCTGAAGCTGTGCGAGAGCGCGAAATCCCACTGGTAACATTACCATGAAGTTTTTGATAGATAATGCCCTGTCGCCATTACTTGTTGATGAACTCCGCAAGGCAGGGCACGACTCCGTGCATGTTCGTGACTACGGATTACAGTCGGCTGATGATAGTGTTATTTTCTCACGAGCTATTGCAGAAGACCGCATACTCGTTTCAGCAGATACAGATTTTGGAACTTTACTGGCATTATGGGAAGAAAATAAGCCTTCTATAATCTTATTCCGCAGAAGTACAGAAAGAAGTCCTGATAGACAAGTAAAACTATTACTCACAAATCTTCCAGCCATTCAGAAAGACTTAGAAAAGGGCAGTATCATAGTATTTGAACAAACCCGTATTCGCGCCCGGCAACTGCCAATCAAAGGTTTGGGAAGAAAGAATAATCCATGATTCCCAAGAAAATTATAGATAATTGCGATGTAAAGTGTGGAAAAACTATAAGAATAATCATAAAAGCTGGAAAAGACTTCTTGTAGAGATATCAGAATTTCTTGAAGGAAAGCTATCTTTAGAAAGGGAAGAAATCCCACCTTATAACCCTGAATTACTTAAGTTGATTACCATTGATTTTGTTTCGTGATTAATATCCCGCCCATTGTTTGAGGAATTCTCCGATCTCTTCCAGCTTCTTTGCAACGTCATGGTAATTAACATTCATACCTTTTACCGCATCGATGGTTAATACGTCGGCTGGTGTACGCACGTCGTATCTCAGAGGCATCTGCGCGCACATCGCAAACGCCAGACTTTTTTCAACATCCCTGCTGACCAGGTAATCAATCAATTTCTTTCCGTTTTCCTGATTAGGGCTGTTTTTTATGAGACAAACCATATTTGGCATAATAAGTGTTCCTATACCAGATTGATCGGAAAATACGACTTTTACAGGGTTTCCTTCCTTAATGGCTACATTGGCATCGTCCGTATCCGTGATACCTACCCGGACCTCTCCCCTTGCTACTAGTCGCCTTACTTCACTATTTGAAGAAACGATCTTCACACCGTTGGCCTTCAGGTCATTCATAAACTTTTTGGCCTTTTCATCACCCAGGATTATGAATAAAGCCGCCATGTGTATTGAGGTGGTGCCAAATAACGGGTTTGCTATTGCAACTTGACCCCTCAACACGAGTTTAGTAAGGTCAAATATAGATAGCGGCTTTTCATCCATACTTACCAGATTCGTATTGTAAAGGAGGATGCGTGCCCGTGCAGAAAAACCCGTCCAATGACCGCCCTCATCTTTATAAGACCTCGGAATGTCTGCTGCTACGCTTGAAAAATAAGGTGTTATTATGCCTTTGAACTCAAGCAAAGCTGGGCGTACTGGGTCTCCGCTCCAAAACACATCAGCCTGTGGATTATCCTTCTCTGCAATCAAACGGTTGGCCATGCCTGTGCTCTTGGTCTCTTCTGTATCATAAATAGCCCGAACTTTTATTCCTGTCTTCTTTTCGAATCCCTGAAGCACAGGTTCTGAAAAAATCTTATCCTCGGAGGTATAAACGATTACCTCATTTCCTGCGTGGCAAACTTTCACCAATATGAATAAAATTGTGCATGTAATAGCAATGAACTTCATAATTTACCTCACTTTTTGGTTTTACCGATAACAAAGGTAATACCCATCGTCATGCCCCAATCCACACTCTCGCTATTTAATCCGGTAAATCCGGCAATGTCATATTCTATATTCTTTGGCCCTTCCCATACCATACCGCCTAATAATTGGTGATCCAGAATAGAATTTTCAACCTTTTCACCACTATATTCAGTCACAAAATGAAGTTTTTTATATCGTGGGACTGGCACATCCAATATGATGCCGTAGATAAAGAGACCTCGTCTGTTCTGCTCGAAGGTCTCTTTCTCAGTGCCTCCGCCAAGTGTCAGATGGCACGTAAGGTTGTTGAGATACCACGAGAAGATGCCTGTACCCTCAAAGTTTAATCCAGAGGTGTCTTTTTCAGTGGGAAATACAATCCCTGTCTCTGTTGCAAAGTTAGGAATCCAATTACTTCCACGCCACCAGACCTTCTTATAAAACCCTGCGGTATGGGCAAACTGCTTCTCTTTAATACCCAGCGTACCTTTATATTCGCTGTCAATTAATTCACCCACAGTTTCTAATACGATCTCGCTATCCCATAGTAGCCCATAATTGAAACGAATACTTGGGATGTCGAGTGTTAGCTCATCAGCTCCAGGATGTTTTTGCTCATGCAGTCCAAACAGCCCTAGTTCTATCTCAATCATATTGGTTTCGACCACATCTGCATCCGTCGTGACAAAGGGTCTCAAAGCAAATACTTTCGGAGGAATAATAAGTTCTGTAAGAACATATAATGCTATGAGCAATGAACATTTCCACATAAGGCATACAATATTAGTGGATGAGGTTACCCAAAAACTATAAATAGTGTTGTTATTGAAGAATGCTATTCTTCAATATTCAAGGCTTTCACTTGTTGAGAACTTCATTTCTCACACTCTCCGCTATCTTAGCCGCTTCTTCAATGAGGTCTTCAGAGACGCCTAACTCTTTCAGTGAATTGCCAAGATTTTCAAGCACGGCATTAAAATGGCTGTCATTTAATCCCTTCTTAACTAACATAGCATGGGCTTCTCTTAGTGGTCTGCCAGTATATTTGTTAGGCCCTCCAAAGGCATACGCAAGAAATGCCTTTAGTTTCTGTGATTGCTTTATGAGATTTATGTCTTTAAAAAAGCGGTTAATACGATTGTCGGCCATCACCTTTTTATAAAATAAATCTACTGCTGCATCGATAGCCTTTTCACCTCCGATGCGTTCAAATAGTGTAGACAAGGTAAGACCTCCTAAAGATATTCGAAAAATTGGTCTTTTATTTTGATTCCTGCATCACCAGATCATCAAAGTAGGTATACGAATCCGACTTTGTCCAGAGTCCCACACTTCCGCTGTCAAATGTGTTGTCTGACACTTCAATCATCTTTGTGTTCTCGAAAAAACACTGAATCTTGTCTGCCTTACAGATGACCTTGAGTAGGTGCCACTCCTTTGGTGTTACCCTGGTATCCTTACCGCCGATCTGTCTTCGGTTTCCGTTAATTACCGTATAGAGCCGGACATTATTTTCTAAGGCATTGGCGCGGAGTACATAATAGTTGTTATTATCTTTGTATCTGAAGACCAATCCACCAGCCTGGTCACTCTTCCCACCTTCAGCCCTGAATCTCACAAAAGCCATGAAATCCTTATAGGACACGCCATCCAATACCAGAAGGGGGAAACGATAATCGGTTTCATCCAATTTGGTTTGTTCAACCACATTGTCGGCGGAAGGCGCATGTTCAATCTTTTTAACTACCCAGCGTCCCGGTTCGCCTTTTCCTGTGAAGGCATTTTGAAACCCTACAGGCAATTCACTGGGTTTATTGTCATCAAAATAATATTCCCTTCTTTCGCCGAGAATTTCGGAGGTAGAAAGTTTTTGCCCCTGCTGTGCATGGGCATAGCTGTAAATTGATGTAGTTAAAAAACAAGCTGCAACGGCTACAAAAAATTTCTTCATGAATACAACCTCACTTTCCAAAAATAATCACACGAGTTAATCCCCCTTAGAAAAGGGGGAATCAGGGGGTTGTGTTTTTCCCGGGGTTATTCCCCGTTTTCACGAGGACAGGTTTACAACCCCCAAGCCCCCTTTATTAAGGGGGATTTTTATATCCACTATCTCCTGATCCACATAAATAAAATGAAAATTCCTATACAATTAAATTATTTTCCATTGCTGACAAATCGTAGCGTAATCAAAGACGAAACCGAATGTTCCCAGTAAAGTTCATCATCAAGGACAGCAATAGCACAAGTATTGTCCTTACCAGGATCAATTACTGCATCATCGTTATGACCTGTATTGAATTTACGAGACATCTCCAGTGTCCAGTTCTTACCGTCATGTATTCCCTTCCCATGTACATCCGCCAAACTGCCGCCAGGCTGGCGTTGTTCGAAAGAATCTGCCACAGCACCCTCAAATGCAGCGGGTTTGGGCTTCAGGTGGTAGGAGGATGTGCCTTCATCCATGATACGCGCTATATAGACGCTGCCGTGTCCACCCATCGAATATTCAACCCCACTTTGAATTGGTTTTTGACTGATGATGTGTCGCTTGTCATCTATCCAACCAACAGGGTTTCCGCGCCCGGCCTTCCAGTGCCATACATCAGCGATATATTCGTGAACCAGAGTTATCATTCGAATATCAAATTTCCCCGTCATCGGGAATTCTAAGGCAAACTGGTCATCAGGTTTCGATGGGCGTTCATAGTCTTTCTTTTCATTGCTCCAAACGTACGGGTCACGCATATCGCTTTTTGTAACGTCAGGCCATTGGGCCATTACATAAAATGTATCATCACTATGAAGGGCGCGAAGTACTATCTGTCTTGGGTTATCACCTCCTATTGCTTCTCTGACTGTGACAGTTAATGGTTTAGTCCTTTTCCAAACTTTTTCCATCTTTCCATCAATAACGGGTAGAGTTTTCGTGAACGAAGACTCCCAGATGAGATGCGTGGAATCGTCACACCATCCATATGCTGCATAAAAGCATAAGATAAAACCACTCATAATTACAAACAAATTTTTCATGTTATGCCTCCAGATTTAAAAACGTGTAATTTCCTTTCGTATACTGTCAGTAGAAAAACAAACGAGGCTAAGATTAATAGTGTTGCAATAATAAGAAAAGAGTATTGATAACTGAGATGTGCAAGCAGGAATCCCGCTAAAATAGGACCTGATGCATGGCCAATATCAAAGATACTTCCAAAAGTTCCCATTGCTGCGCCATAATGCTGCTCCTTGCAGAATCCTGCCACCATGGCTGCAGAAGAAGAAGTCACAAAGGCCTCACCAACGCCAAAAACGCTTGCCAAAGATAACAAAAGATAAAAATCACGTGTCAGTGGAATGCAGGCAAAAGGGATCGCACAAATCCACATGCCAGAGAAGATAATCGGCTTTCTGCCATATCGGTCAGAAATTTTTCCCATGATTGGTTTTGCCAGAATGGTAGTTACAATCTGTATTCCCCAGAGAATCCCCGCTTGAAATGCGTTCAGACCTGCAACAGTGACTGCATAAACAGGCAGGAAGGCCTCTAATGCGCCTACCGATAGATTTTGGATACCTTCCATATTGCTGGTGATGATTACCCGATAATCGCTTATTATCTCTTTTATGCCTTTGGAAAACTTCCGCCAGGTGTCTGTCAGGGAGATTGTACCTTGCCTTGTCTCTCTATTTCTCGAAAAGAATGCCTTCAAGGTGAAGGCTAAAGAAATTAAGCCAAAAAGCCCACAAATACTGTAGGCTATATGAAAATGGGATAACGTATGACTCCCATTATTACCGAGGTATTGGAGGATATATCCACCGAAAGGAGCCCCAACAAGGCTTCCGATAATGGTAATTGAAGAAAACCAGGAAAGTTTTTCGCCCTTTTGTTCACCGGCGGTATCTGCGATCATTGCCATAGACACAGGGCCGTAGATTGAAGTCGCCAGTCCGTGAAAAAATCTGATACCCACTAATTGCCAGTAATTGGTGACAAGATAATAGACAAATGGGGTTAGGGCAAAAACCAGGATACTTATAAGAAGCATTTTGTACCTGCCATAAATATCGGAAAGGGCGCCTGCTGGTAATTTGAAGAAGATGCCTGTGATGGTTGACGCGCCAACTACGAACCCTATTGCCTCCGGTTTGGCCCCTAACGATAGAGCAAATAAAGGTAGTATGGGGGTTCTTGCCATGGCATAGCTCATTCGGGCAAAAAAACCTACAGTGCAGAGGGTAATAAAAGGAGAAAACGATCTGTTTGTCATCATCAATCCACTATGTAGTTCTTCATACTCTTTTCCGGTTCTTTGTTTACTGTTTTTAAATGGACGTCGAGTGGTGGCATGTGTTATCTCCTTTCTTTATTTCGATTGTATAGGAGGATTTTCATTTTATTTAAGCGGGTCATACGATGTATGGCATAGGGAATCCCCCTTAGAAAAGGGGGCTAGGGGGTTGTAGAATAGCACACAAAAAACACAACCCCCTGAATCCCCTTTTTTAAGGGGGACTTAAACGGAATAACTTGAAGAGTAATTTTGATAAAGCGCATCAAATATTTCCAGTCCCTTTTCCAGTAATTTGTTGTCCTCCTTTAATTTCTGGCTCAACCCAGTAACAATTTGAGCTATTCCATCCGCCTCTTTTCGGCCATATTTGTTATCTTTTAAATCGATATCGTGTACCATCTCTGCGATTGATTGCAAGGCGGGGTCCTTCAGGTCAAATGCCTTCATAAGGGTCTCGAAGGTGCAATCTTCTCCGTGATGGGTAAACTCTGAGCCATACATATCAAAGGGTACCGTACCACGGGGCGCTTTTTCTGTGCCTTTTGATACAAACACGAAGCGGGCTTTTGGGTCTATAAATCTCCTGATAAGCCAGGCTGATGCAATCCGGTCAATAAAAATGTCTTTTCGTGTCGCCCATTTTCTACCCGAAAAATCTTTTATCTGATATACTTTGCCCGTCACCTTTATTTCCTTTTCAGATGTCTTTGTCCATTTCAAAAGCATCTTTTGTAACGATGCGATCTTTTGTAAGAGTATCTCTTTTTGTGGCGCATGAAAGAAATCGATTTTGGAA
>MHZD01000246.1:0-936 GCA_001828645.1 Planctomycetes bacterium RIFOXYC2_FULL_41_27
GAATATTCGCCCTATTTCCTGTGAAGTAGGCATTTTACCCAGAACTCACGGTTCAGCCTTATTTACAAGGGGTGAAACGCAGGCTATTGTGGTAACAACGTTGGGCACAACCATGGACGAACAAAGAGTAGATACCATTGAAGATGAATATTCGAAAAAATTCATGTTGGACTACAATTTTCCTCCTTTCTGCGTTGGCGAGGTAAAACCATTGCGTGGGCCAGGTAGACGGGAAATCGGGCACGGAGCATTGGCAGAACGGGCATTGGAGGCAGTGCTGCCCCCACCAAGCAAGTTCCCTTACACGATTCGAGTCGTTTCTGACATTATGGAATCTAACGGTTCGTCTTCAATGGCCTCAGTTTGCGGCGGAACCATTTCCATGATGGACGCCGGCGTTCCCATACATGCGCCAGTTGCAGGTATAGCCATGGGTTTGATTAAAGAAGGGAACAGCGTATGTATACTGTCGGATATCTTGGGAACTGAAGACCACCTGGGTGACATGGATTTTAAGGTTGCAGGAACGGCAAAAGGTGTTACTGCCCTGCAAATGGACATCAAAATCTCTGGAATCACAGAAAAAACAATGCGGGATGCTTTAACACAAGCGAAAGAAGGCCGACTTCATATCCTTCAGGAACTCGCAAAGGTTATTGAAAATCCAAGACCAGAGATTTCTGTATATGCGCCAAAAGTGATTCATATTAAAATTAATCCTGAAAAAATTGGTCTGATTATTGGCCCTGGCGGTAAAAATATCAAGAAAATACAGGAAGAAACTACTGCAAAGATAGAGATCGAAGATGATGGCACTGTCATTATTTCTGCAGCGCTTACCGAGTCAGCGCAAAAAGCCAAAACATGGATTGAACGTATGACAGAGGAAGTCCAGGTTGGTAAAACCTACACGGGAAAAGTACTTTCCTTAAAAGA
>MHZD01000246.1:965-1341 GCA_001828645.1 Planctomycetes bacterium RIFOXYC2_FULL_41_27
TGGTAAAACCTACACGGGAAAAGTACTTTCCTTAAAAGAATACGGGGCTTTTGTAGAAATCCTCCCAGGACATGATGGACTGGTACATATTTCTGAACTGTCTGACAGCTATATTGAAAGAGTCGAAGACGTTGTCAAGGTAGGTCAGGAGATTATGATAAAAGTAATTGGAATCGATGATCAAAAAAGGGTTAAGTTAAGCAGAAAGGCTGCCCTCAAAGAAAAAGAACAACTCCACCCCCCGGGTGTTTAAAAACCTTACACTTTACTTAACTGATTAAAGCTGTCCCAGTTACTTTGAGTGGATTGTTTTAAATTTTAAAGCTATTTATTAAAAGGAGGAATGGTAGAAAAAATTATCGTGTTTTATCCATTA
>MHZD01000247.1 GCA_001828645.1 Planctomycetes bacterium RIFOXYC2_FULL_41_27
ACCCGGTAACGGCGCTTTGGTTCCATCTACAGCTTCCTCTTTGAGAAGGGTATCCACATCAGAATAAGGGTATATCGTTAAAGCATCGTTTTGCATTAGTCCACCCGTATCCGCAGATGGACCGTACGTGCTGTAAATTTCTCTTCCTAATATGCGCAGCATTATCGTCAGTTGTCCACGGTGATGGGCTGTATGGGCAATTCTTCTTGTCATAATCCATGCACGAGAGCGTTTGACATCAAAAAACGGCACTTCTTCTTCCCACCAGGATTTACCTTTTTCTCGTAAGACTGCAAGACGTTTTCCGGAATCCGCAGCGTAACGTTTCATAAATTCCAAACGTGTTTCCTTTTCTGGCAAAGGGAAAGCGCCAACATTGATTCCCAGCATTTTGGAAAACCAAATATTTTCACTCATACACTGATGCACCATGTGCTCGTGGGCGTTTCTTCCCCGCCTGTCTTTCGGGTTGGGACGCATTAAAATATCTTCATCCTTGAACGTACTCCAGGTACTGAGTGTTTTTATTCGTTCAGTTTCATACGTATCTACTAAAAATTTATATTCCATGAAATTTTCCCTCTTTCCTGATCAAATCAGGTTGCCATAGGCAGCAACTTTAAATCTCCCCTCTAGAAAGCTTACAGTTGGACAAAAATTGGCTGGACAAAACTAAATATTTTATATCAATTTAGTGTTTTGAAAAATTAAGCCCTGTTAAGGGCGTACTGTTTGTAGCAATGAATCGTTAAGATACGATTAGCTCCAGAGGAGCGACCTGTGTATGATTGATATGCAAACAGGTCGCTCCTAACGGAGCTTATATCTGTTATGGCATCCTATCTTGCTACAAACAGGTTGCTCCTGACGGAGCTCATAATTGATAAATTTTTTAAAAGACCAAATTAATACAATGTTTTTAACAAGACGTTTTTTGGAAGTATACGCCAAAACCCTTGAATAATAAGGAATCTCCTATCTTAAACCTGTCCAGCAAAAAATTGTCCAACTGTAAGCTAGAAAGAGGGGCCGGGGGGTGTCGCGGCAAACTTACATACCCCTTTATCGTTCGACTGAGCGCTCACGACGAAGTCCCCTCTTTTTAGAGAGGAATCCAAAAGATTGAAATTCCTTTATGTTAAATTATGCCTTCAGGTAGCATCTTTCCTTCTTTATTTACAATTGAACCATACGCAGTACGCAGTGTCACTTACGTAAGTAGTTATCAACACTCCATGTGGCTCTTTCCCTTTATAAAAAGCCTCCTTGTCTGCCACATTTTCCAATTTTCGCTATAATTTCCACTCTGCATTTTATTCCAAAGTTCACCAGCAATACTATTAACGATATTGGTGGAATAATCTTTTCCACGTTCTCTCCTTTTTACCTTTTGCGTATTTTATGCACACAATCCAGCGACAATTTTAAATTGTCGCTGGATTGAGGCTATCCTTGCTTTGTTACTTTTTTGATGCAGAAAATCCGGCATTTTCTACGGCCTTTATAATCTCGTCAGCCTTCACCTTTCCTTTCTCAATTATTACAACCGCCTTTCCTTCGTCGTGACTAACCACAGCATCCGTAACGCCTGTGACTTTAAGAAGCGCCGACTTTACGGCCTTGCTGCATGCCCCGCAAGTCATCCCATTAACCTTTAATTCAATTTGCTCTTCGTTCGTGGACTTACCCTCCGCAAGTTCATAAGGTTTGGGATTCAAACAAAATGCGTTATCTTGAGGTAAGGTTACTGCATTAACAACGGATGCACTTATTATTATTCCGAAGGTTACCGGAATCAGTGATAGATAGCCAAAGTTTAGGTATTTATTCGTATTCATCTTTTGTCTCCTTAATAAAGTAAAAGTATTTAAGTAAAATTCTTAACCCAACAAAACATTAGTGGTTTTTGTGCATACACACCTCCTTATTTCTGTTCGTTTAAGCCCCAATTGTAATCGAGATATTTTATGGTAACTTTGTTGTTCCTGATAAATTCTGCATCGTCTGGATTTAAATATCTTGCAATATACGCTTCTATCTTTCCCCCATTTTGAATAAAATCATCCTTATACCATTTAAAGATGGAAGAGAGATATAAGATACGGTTTTCCT
>MHZD01000248.1 GCA_001828645.1 Planctomycetes bacterium RIFOXYC2_FULL_41_27
CGTACGAAACCTGCGGGTAAATGTAGGTGCGATCATACCCGTGGGCAGTTTATTGAAGAGTTCCTCTGTCATAATGCCCTCTCGCATGATTGTAATCCCTATAGAGCCACCATGGTCGTGCATTGGCGTAATCTGGCCTTTCTTGAAGCACAGGACCGTAACCTCGCACTTGCTGCTGACATGCACGATATTCCTCTTATAATCCGTGTCTGAAAAGCTGATATATTTATCTATCAGTAGTTGTCTTCCATCCATCTCCAGGATGCTTTTTTTTAGTTCATCCACAGACGGTTTGTCTGGTAAAGATTCCAGGCGATTAATAAATGATCTTAAAAGGACATTCATATATCAAAAGTCCCTCGGTAAAGTTGTAAAGGTAAGAGGTGCGTTGTCATATTTTATCTGAACCAGTTCGCCAGTCAATGCCTTCATGAATTCAATGAGGTCTGCGGCCTCCTGACCGGTTAAATTCAGGCCGTGGATGAGGGAACTCTTATTTTCGCTACGTCCGCCGCCTCCGTTATAGAATTGTACCACCTCAAACAATGTGGGAAAAAATCCATTGTGCATATATGGCCCTGTTTCCGTTATATTTCGCAGGGTGGACGTCTTGAAAGCGCCCTTGTCAGTTTCCACTTTTGTTACATTGTAGCGTCCCAGGTCTTCTTTTAGCGGGCCATCCGCCGGCACTCCAATATTGTGAAATTTATTGTCAGTAAAATTGGGGCCGTTATGACATTTGATGCATTCTGCCTTATTGTTAAACAGATTCATGCCTCTTTTTGCCGATTCGCTCATGGCATGTTCATCTCCCAGCGTATATTTGTCAAAGGGGGAATTTGCAAATACAATCGTTCGCTCGAAGGCAGCAATGGCCTTGGCTATTCCGTCAGCGGTTACGCCAGTCCCAAAAACCTCCTTGAATGCCTTGACATAGCCGGGAATGCCGCTTAATTTTTTCACAACATTATCCAGAGTTTCAAACATCTCGTTAGGGTTCTGGATGGGGCCGAGCGCCTGCTCCTCAAGTGTTGCAGCGCGCCCATCCCAGAACTGGAGTTCGTTATAGGCGCTGTTTATTATTGTGGGGGAATTTCTACCGCCTTCTTTAGAGGCAGGGCCGCCAAGCATCCTGGGCAGACCATCGGTAAAACCCAAGACCGGATTGTGGCATGTAGCACAGCTAATCCAGTTATTTCCTGAGAGACGCGGGTCGAAATAGAGTTTCCTGCCCAGTTCTACCTTTGCTGCAGTTTGCGGATTGTTTGGAGGAATTGCCACAGGTGGAAGATTACCGATAGGGGGAAATAATGGAAAATCGTTCCCATGAACCCCTTGCATCGTCAAAAAAAGAAAAAGGGTACAGCCTAAAACAGATTTTGTGATATTTGATATTTTCATACTAACAAACCTCCGTTATAAATTTATATTTCAGTCTCTGAACGTGGAAATTATATAATGCGCTGCATTTAAGGTAACCGTCAAATAAACGGCAATCAAGGTGATCATACCGTAAATTGGTAGGCTTTCATAAAACTTTTTATAGACCCTCACTATGCATATTTTAACAACTATCGTGAAAAAGATAGCAATCCCCATATAGGCGTGGATGGCATCCTCTGCAGACAAGGAAGTAGTTATTCTGGTAAACTTTTGAAACATTATTACACAAATAAATAGATAGAGTACGAAAAAAATATACCCACATATACGATGCGCCCATCTGAAGTATTCCTGGCGCGCTGTATTATTTCGACCCAGCGAGATAAGAATATGCGTAACGGCAATAACACCGATAACGAGTAAACTAAATGCCAATATACAATTCGTACTATGACTCATTACATTTTTCCTCGAAACTATTTTAATAGACTTTTGATATCAAAATCTGTTTCCAAAATTTTATCTTTAAACCTGCGGACATCCACCTTCTTTTCCATGATTTGACCAATCCCACACGCATCCTTCGTATCACCCAGGAAAATTGCGCCAATGATTCCTCCAGCCTGGATAAAAAGCTTTTTATGGATACTCTTATCAAGGTTTTTCACCTTGACCTGCTCAACGGTTTTATCCTCTACCAGCATGTCACCCATGGAAGTGAGCTGAATACCAGCAACCTTCAGGCTTGTGGATGAGACCGTGCCTGCATACGATTCATTTCCACCAGCCATATTGATACCCGCAATTATTCCTTGTCTTTGCGCAGTAGGCCAGATACCATATATCCTTTCATTATGCTCTGCCACATCCCCGTCTGCGTAAATGTTAGGAATGTTCGTTTCCATACGGTCATTTACTATGATGCCTTTGTTGGCCGAAATGCCCGCTGCCTGGGCTAATAAGATATTGAGTTTAATACCTGCAGAAACCAGGATAAAATTTATTTAAGCGCCAATTTCATTATCTTTATCGACCAAAACTAATACCGATTGATTCAGCTGTTTTTACCAAGCCCTCTTCCGTCGGTACTTTTTTTTGCCCTTTGGCAACTTCATTCAAGGAGACAGATTCAATCCTTTGGCCCTTTAAACAGACCATTTCGCCGAAACGCTTATTGGCGATCAAATCAACTGCCGCAACGCCAAAACGGGTTGAGAGGATACGGTCAAAGGCAGAGGGGGAGCCCCCTCTCTGTAAATGCCCGAGGACGATGACACGCACCTCCATCTCAGTACACTTACCGATATCAGCCCCGACCTTGTTTCCGATACCACCAAGACGTGCTGCACTCCCGCCAGCATCTGGGGCGCACAGTATCGACACCTCACCTCCTATTGGTTTTGCTCCCTCGGATACGACCACTATACTTGCATTGTTGCCACTTTTTTTACGGTTATTAATCTTCTGGCATACTTTACCTATATCAAAAGGGATTTCAGGGATGAGGATCACGTCAGCGCCTCCGCCGATTCCCGTTTCCAGCGCTATCCAGCCTACGTAACGACCCATTACCTCAACGACCATGACACGGTGATGGCTTTCCGCCGTGGTGTGCAGTCGATCCAGCGCCTCTGTGGCTGTTTCCACGGCGGTGTTAAATCCAAAAGTAACATCCGTTGCCAGGATATCGTTGTCGATAGTCTTCGGAACGCCAACAACCGGACAACCCATTTTGAATAATTCATATGCAATATTGAGTGAACCGTCTCCTCCGATAACAACCAGTGCATCAAGACCCAGCGACTGAACGTTTTTGATTACATCTTTAGAGACATCCCTCACTTCGGGCTTGCCGTTTATAGTGACCTTATATTCAAAGGGATTCGCTCTGTTGGATGTGCCTAAAATCGTACCCCCGATGGGAAGTATTCCACGAGTATTCCAAAGTGTTAAGCTACGAGTTTTATTGGGTAAAACAAGGCCGTCAAATCCGTCCTCGATTCCAATTACTTCGCAGTCATGTTTTACCACAGCCGATTTTACAACTCCACGGATAACTGCATTCAGCCCGGGGCAATCGCCTCCGCCTGTCAATACACCGATTTTTTTCATGACGTAACGGCATCCTTTCTTAACGTTTGCGGTGTTAAAAGACAAACCGTCTCTTATCTCCATCCGCTTTCTGGAAGAGATAAAGAGACGGTTAAAGGATCAAAATTACCGTGTGTTTTTAATAAGGATGTTACTCCCTCTTTTTAGGGGCCAATTTTCTCACGTATTTGGCTAATGCCTGTATCTCTTCTGGTTTTAACTTCTCACGCCATCGGGGCATTTTGTTCTTGCCGTTAGTAATAGAATTTAAGATCTCCTCGTCTTTTTTTGAGGCTTGCCATTTGGCATCCGCAAGATTCGGGGCTTTCAATTCATGACCCCTTTTGGTGCCCTTGCCATCGTCACCGTGACAGGTAGAACAGTGATATTCAAATAATTTTTTTGGATTAATTTCCCCACCTTCCTGTCCGTATGCTGGAGAGAAGCCGGCATACAAACCTATCGTGGCAAAAAACGATATCACAAAAATGAAGGGGGTTTCCACATTACCCATAATCCACTATTTCTCTGCAAAAACATGATGCTGAATGTGAAACTATTTCTTCAAGAAACTCCTGACGACAGGAACCAGCGCCTTAACCTCATCAGGGGTTAGTGTTTCTTTAAACGGCGTCATTTTTTCGGGTGTGCCATCGGTGATTTGCCTGATAATCTGTTCGTCGGTTGTCTTCTCCTGCCAGGCCGCATCAGAAAGATCAGCAGATTCCAGTGCAGCTCCAATATCTGTAGGTTTACCATATGCGTCGTGGCAGGTTTCACAATGGGTCGCATACAATTTCCTGGCGTCAATATCTGCCCTGGTAATGTGAGTGCCTGAAAAAAAGGTAACCATACCGGCAACAACTGCAACCGATGTAACCGCAAAGATTCCTGTCTTAAACATATTTTCTCCTCCTTATAAAAAATTTATAGAGATTTGTGATAAGATACTGAATTTATTTCTTCCCGAAACTCCTGATGACAGGCACCAACGCCTTAATCTCGTCAGGGGTTAGTTCTTCTTTAAACGGCTTCATTTTTTCTGGTGTGCCATCATTGATTTGCCGGATAATCTGTTCGTCGGTTGTCTTCGCCTGCCAGCCCGCATCAGTAAAATCACGAGCTCCCAGTGCAGCCCCAAGATCTGTAGGTTTACCTTCTGGGCCGTGGCAGCAGCCTCCACAATGGGTCATATACAAATTCCTTGCGTCAGTATCTGCCCTGGAAACGTTAGTGCCTGAAAAAAAGGTAACCATACCGGCAACAACTGCAACCGATGTAACCGCAAAGATCCCTGTCTTAAACATATTTTCTCTTCCTTAATCCACTATTTCTCCGCAAAAACATGATGCTGAATGTGAATTCATTTCTTCCCGAAACTCCTGACGACAGGAACCAGCGCCTTAACCTCGTCAGGGGTTAGTTTTTCTTTAAAAGGCATCATTTTTTCTGGTGTGCCATCGTTGATTTGCTTGATGATTTGCTCATCAGTTGCCTTCGCCTGCCAGGCCGCATCGGTAAAATCACGCGCTTCCAGTCCTATCCCAAGGTCTGTTGGTTTACCATCTTCGCCATGACAGGTTTTACAATGGGTCATATATAATTTCTTGGCGTCGATATCTGCTGCTTTTGAAATGGGGATGCCTGGGGAAAAGGTAACCATACCAGTAATAACTGCAATTAATGCAGCCGCAAAAATTCCCATTTTATACATATTCTCCTCTCCTCCTTATTTAAAATTTATATATTAATAACAATGTTCAGGAAAAGTAAAAATTTGGATATTATTTCTCATAGGCAAGGACGCGAATAACGCCCATCGTGCCACCATCGATACAGGTGGTACTATCAGAAACAGAAACGACCTTCTTTATTTTGTTTGTCTCTAAAAATTCATTCACCTCCTTATCCAATGACATAAGTTCATTATGGACGTGGAATATCTTAAGAGGCGAAGTAAAGGTTTTTACTTTTACCATAAATAGCTCCTTTGGATAAACAAAAATATTAAATATTATTTAGTAACATTCACCTCTTTAGTTGCTTCCCATATACCATGTAGATTACAACGGCTAAATGCCCGCAGAGTTCTCGTTCCCTCGTGAGGCAGAACGATGGTCAGCGTTACTTCAGGCTTATTGAGTTCTGCCGTAAAATCTACCCGAGAGATGTAGATGTGTCCACTATAAAGATCAACAAATTGAATGAAGTGGCCATTTTCCATTACATGAAGGGCTTCCCCTACCTTTATGGTTACCGTAAAGGGCTGCCCAACGTTTATAGTTGCCGGTACGGTGATTACGGGTACGTGTTTCTTTGCCGTCTCCGCTGGGCCTGTAGCTGCTGTGTTTACCTGACAAAATAGACTGGTTTCTGCCATTTTCATGCTCCTTATTAAAAATGTTTATGAAAATTAAAAACGCCTCTTATTTTAATTGTGTGTGTACCGTCTTGATTGCCTTTACCGGGCATATCGGAATGCAGCGTTCGCACTGGTCGCACTTATGTTGAATGATTTCTGCTTTTTCCTTTTTCATAATAATAGCTTCAGTAGGGCATACATGCAAGCATTCTTCGCAACCAACGCATTCACGTTTATCCACGGCAATCATTATTTATGCGCCTTTCCATGACTAAAATCCTTCACCTCCGATGCCCCCCACCACACAGTTCATTCCGCCCGGACTTCGATCTTCCTTGGTTTTACATGTGCTGCCTTAGGTAAAATAAGGGATAGAACGCCATCGGACATCTTTGCCTCGATCTTATCCAGGTTGACAGCCTCTGAGATCACAAAGTGACGATGATAATGTCCGATATTGTATTCGTTATAAACTACCTTCTCATCGGTATAGGCCTCCTGAGAAACCTCGCCATTAACGACCAATTCATTGTCTTGCAGATCAATGTTTATGTTCTCAATGCT
>MHZD01000249.1 GCA_001828645.1 Planctomycetes bacterium RIFOXYC2_FULL_41_27
AAAAAGCGTTGCCGAAGGAGTATTTTATGGGGCAATGGAAGCTGTAGGAAAAAAGATTACTGATGTAACTCCATTAGAAATGTTTGAAACAGCGGTAAATAATGTGAAACCATTGGTCGAGGTTCGATCGAAACGAGTCGGTGGCGCAACGTATCAGGTACCTGTAGAGGTGCCAAAACGAAGGCAATTATCGTTGGCGTTTCGTTGGATAATAGATGCTGCAAAGGGGAAAAAAGGGCGTCCCATGTTTCAGCGGTTGGCAGACGAATTGGTAGATGCATATAAAAAGCAAGGCATAGCCATAACCCAACGGGAAAATACACACAAGATGGCTGAGGCTAATAAGGCATTTGCACACTTTGCATGGTCAAAATTTTAGTACAGGAAGTTTAATAATATGAATATTGAAAAAATGAGAAATTTTGGTATTGCAGCGCATATTGATGCCGGTAAGACGACTACTTCAGAACGTATTCTCTATTATACGGGAAAGTCGTATAAGATGGGTGAAGTCCATGATGGTACTGCGGTAATGGACTGGATGGAAGAAGAACAAAAACGTGGAATCACCATCACGGCAGCTGCAACAACTTGCTCTTGGAATGATTACCAATTTAATTTGATTGATACGCCAGGTCATGTGGATTTTACTATAGAGGTAGAACGATCACTTCGTGTGCTAGATGGCGCAATCTGCGTATTTTGCGGTGTGGGTGGTGTAGAGGCACAATCTGAAACGGTGTGGCGTCAGGCTGATAGATATGGCGTACCTAGAATATGTTTCGTGAATAAGATGGATCGAATAGGTGCAGATTTTATGAAGGTCGTTGGTGAGATTAACGAACGATTGGGGATAAAGGCGATTCCTATTCAGATACCCCTTGGTAAAGAACAAGAATTTAAAGGTGTTATAGATCTTGTGAACATGAAGGCTATGGTATACTCAGACGATATTGATAAATTGGGAGTGAATTATTCGTTAGAAGAAATTCCTGCAGAATATAAAAAAGAAGCTGAGATGCAACGCGAAAAGATGATCGAAGGACTCGCTGAACAAGTGGATTTTTTGACGGAGAAATTTTTAAATGGCGAGAAAATAACAAACGACGAGATAAAAAAGGCCATCCGCGAAGGTACGATTAACTTGAAACTTGTGCCTGTAATGTGTGGCTCTGCATTTAAGAAAAAAGGAGTTCAACCGCTTCTTGATGCCGTATGTGATTACTTACCA
>MHZD01000250.1 GCA_001828645.1 Planctomycetes bacterium RIFOXYC2_FULL_41_27
AAAGTAAAAAATAATCAAATTGAAACCCTTAAAAATACTGATAAAATAGAAGAAATTTATAAAAGTAAACACATCTCACATAAAAGCAATTTAAATATGACGATATTATTCAACAAAGATATCTGTCATGACCTTTCTAAGGCCGCTGAAAAGGAATGGCTGGAGACTAATGGAATCGGTGGTTATGCCTCCTCTACGATAATCGGAGCAAATACAAGACGTTATCACGGCCTGCTTATGGCCGCTACAAGGCCGCCGCTTGGGAGAACCCTCTTGCTCTCCAAACTAGAAGAATTTCTGTGTATTAACGGAGAGGAATTCCCTCTGTCTGAAAACATCTATCCTAATGCAATCTATCCCGAAGGACACAAAAATCTTAGCCAATTTAGTTTAAATCCATTTCCCACCTTTGATTATTCTATGAACGGGATACATATTAAAAAAATAGTGTTTATGGTTCATGGCGAAAATACTACGGTAATTTTGTATAAAATAAAATGTGATGGCAAACAGCCGTTCGCCCTTACGTTGAAGGTAAGGGTCTTGGTTGCATTTCGTGACTATCACTGGCTTACCCATGAGAATCCAGCCTTTAAAACAGCATATCAATCTCTTGCAAACAATGGGATACGGTTGCAACCGTACGATACACTTCCACCTTTGTACCTGTTCCATAATGCAGGGGCGATGGATAATACCTCATTCTGGTATAAAAACATGGAATACACGAAAGAAATTGAACGGGGTTTGGAGTCGCATGAAGACCACTTTAGTCCATTTGCCTTACATTTTGAATTGAACCTGGACAAAGACTTTTACATTGCTGCTTCTACGAAGGAGTACGAAGAGATAAATACGCTTGAGTTATTTAGTAAAGAACTCAAGCGTCGCCAGAGAGAAGCTGGAAGCTTGAAATTAGATACAAACAATTCCATGCTGGTTCAGGCTTGTAGCCTGAACCAAAACGTTTTGGTTCAATCTACAAGATCGAACCAGCAAAAGGGTGGGAGAGTGTTGGAGGCAGGGGGAGATAAACTGTTGCGATTATGTAACTCATTATTGTCCGTCTCAGATAGTTTTATTGTAAAAAGAGAAAGTGATAAGAAAAGCATCATTGCAGGTTACCACTGGTTTGGGGACTGGGGACGGGATACCATGATTTCATTGCCAGGACTTACCCTCGTCCAGGGCAGGTTCGAAGACGCACGGGAAATATTGCTTTCCTTTGCACAATACGTGAGCAAGGGAATGATACCCA